>RFKJ01000664.1 GCA_003694325.1 Deltaproteobacteria bacterium | reverse complement strand
CGGCGCCGAAGCGCGCCGCGGTCGCCTGCCGCGGTCGGATCGTCGGCCGGACGGTCGCCGCCCGCCCACCGGGGTCGACGGCTGGCGCGACCTGCTGGTCCCGGTGCTCCTCGGCGGCCACCCCCGCCCCCCGTCGTCCGGCGGCGGCGAGGACTCCGCTGTCGACGCCCTCCCCGCCGACACCCGGGCCGCCTGGCTGCGCGGCCTGCTGCTGCGGGGAGACCCGGACCGGGCTCGTCGCCTCCTTCGGAGGGTTCCCGTGGCCGAACACCCCGACACCGGGGCGCTCCAGGCCTGGATGTCCGGGGACTGCCCACCCCGACCTCGGGCCGGCCCCCCGTGGCAGCGGGCCGACGCCTGGTGCGACCGGGCCATCTTCCTGCGCCTGTGCGGCCAACCCGGGCCGGCCGAGGATGCCATCGACGCCGCCCTCGCCTGCCTTCCCCACCACAGCGAGGCCCTGGCCCTGCGGGCCCTGCGGCGACGGCCGCTGCCGGCCATGCTCCGGCCGGCCCCCGCCCTCGGCTGGTACTCGCCGTTCCGGATCGAGCGGCGGCTCCACGCCGGGGCCTGGGTGCTGCCGACCCACCGCCAACGGCTCCGGGTCCAGGCCGGGATCCGCCTGCGACTGGCCTCGGCTCCAAGCTGCGACCCCGTCGAGGTGGACGCCATGGCCGACCACCTCCGCACCCGGGTCCTGCTGGGCCTGCCCCGCGCCGAGACGGCCGTCCGACTCTGGGCCGCCGCCCGCCGGCTCGGCCACCCCACGGCCCTGTCGGCCGCCCGGTTGCTGGTCCGGGCGCTGGCGCCCCCCGACCCCGTCCGGGAGGCGGCCGCCGAGGTACTCGCCCGGGCCGGGGTCCCCCCGCCCCGATCCGGCGGGCCGACGCAGCTCTCCCTCCTGCCCGCGATGGCGGGATGACGCCCCGACCGGCAGGGGCCGGGTCGACCGGGTCGGCCGAACGGTCGGGAAGGGGCAGCACCCGGTAGAAACCGCGGGCTGGAGGGACTAGAAGGCGACGGCGCCCAGGAGCGGCCCGATGCCCCGACACAGCCACCCGCCCGCCGGCTTCCGGCCCGTCCCGCGAACCGGCGTGATCTACGTCATGACCGAGGCCGCCCGCCACGGCTACACGCCGACCGACCCCGACTGGGCCAACCTCGGCCAGGGCGCACCGGAGACCGGCCCGCTGCCCGACGCCCCGCCGCGGGTGGACACCATCGAGGTCCGCCCCGACGACCACGAGTACGCCCCGGTCGACGGCCTCCCCGAGCTGCGCGACGCCGTCGCCGCCCTGTACAACGCCCGCTACCGCCAGGGGCGCCGCAGCCGGTACACCCGGGACAACGTCGCCATCAGCGCCGGCGGACGCCTGGCCCTCACCCGCCTGGTCTCCACCCTGGGTCGGACCAACGTCGGCCACTTCCTGCCCGACTACACCGCCTACGAGGAGCTGCTCGACGCCTTCGGCACCTTCGTCCCCATCCCGGTGCCCCGCGACCCCGCCCGGGCCTACGCCTTTTACGAGGCCGAGCTGCGCGACGAGATCCTGGGCCGGGGGCTGTCGTCGGTGCTGCTCTCCAACCCCTGCAACCCCACCGGTCGCCTCATCGCCGGCCGCGACCTGTCGCGGTGGGTGCAGACCTGCCGGGAGCTGGGCACCACCCTCATCCTCGACGAGTTCTACAGCCACTATGTCTACGGCGTCGACCAGCTCACGGTCTCCGCCGCCGCCGAGGTCGAGGATGTCGACGAGGACCCGGTGGTCATCATCGACGGCCTCACCAAGAACTGGCGGTACCCGGGGTGGCGGGTCTGCTGGACGATCGGCCCCCGATCGATCATCGAGGCGCTGGGCAGCGCCGGCAGCTTCCTGGACGGCGGCTGTGCCCGTCCCATGCAGCGGGCGGCGCTGCCGTTGCTGGAGCGGTCGTGGGCCGACGCCGAGGCCCGGGCCCTGCAGCGACAGTTCCGACGCAAGCGCCGGGTGATGCTCGAAGGGCTGGAGGCGCTGGGCATCGTCGTCGATCCCCCACCCCAGGGCGGCTTCTACTGCTGGGGAGACGTACGGCACCTGCCGGGCCCGCTCTCCGACGGCATGGGCCTGTTCCGCGCCGCCCTCGAGGAGAAGGTGATCGTCGTCCCCGGCGCCTTCTTCGACGTCAACCCCGGCAGTCGCCGCCCCGAGCGCCAGAGCCGCACCCACCACCATGTCCGGTTCTCCTTCGGCCCCTCGCTGTCGGTCATCGAGCGGGGCCTGGCCGGGCTGGCGCGGGTGATCGGGCGATGACCCCGGGCGGCCCTCCCGTCGCCGAGTGGCGCCTGGACCGGGGGGCCCTGTCCCTGCGGGTGCTGGAGCTGGCCGCCGGCCACGGCCCGCCCGTGGTCTGCCTGCACGGCTTCCTGGACCAGGCGGCGGCCTGGACGGAGGTCGCCGCGGCGATTCCCGGGAGGCGGATCCTCGCCCTGGACCAGCGCGGCTTCGGGCGCAGCGACCCGACGCCCGCCGGCACCGGGACCCACTTCCCGGACTACGTCGCCGACCTCGACGCGCTGGTCGAAGCGCTCGGCGGGGGGCCCATCGACCTGGTCGGGCACTCCATGGGAGGCACCGTCGCCGGCTGGTACGCCGGGGCCCGCCCCGATCGGGTGCGTCGCCTCTGCCTCGTCGAGGGGCTGGGACCGATGGCCCCGGGCGAGGACTCCGCCCTCGACCGGTTGCGGCTCTACCTCGACGGCCTCCGCCGCCCCCCGCGGGTGCCGGTACTGCGGGACTGCGAACACGCCGCCGCCCGGCTCCGGCGTCGCCACCCGGGCCTGTCCCCGGCGCTGGCCCGGGTCCTGGCCCGACAGGGCACCGTGCCCACCGCCGACGGCGCCCGGCGGTGGTCCTTCGACCGCATGCACCTCGTGCGCAGCCCCACGCCGTTCCGCGAGGCCTGGTTCTGCGAGGCCCTGGCCGCGATCACCGCGCCGACCCTGGTGGTGTGGGCCACCGACGGTTGGTACGGGGACGAGGTCCAGGCCCGCCGCGTCGCCGCCATCGGGAGCGTCGGGGGTGCCCCGGTCCGCCGGCGCACCCTGGCGGGGGGTCACATGCTGCTGTACGACAACCCCGTCGAGTTGGGCCGGTGCATCGCAGCCCACCTCGCCGCCCGGTTCGCCGACCCCCGGCAGGACGGCCCGGAGGAGGGCAGCGGCGGCGGCGAGGGGACGGGCCGGGCCGCTATTCCGCGCGACCGGTAGTGCCTCCCGGGGACGATCCTCGTCGGGGTCGCGCGTACTGCGGCCGCGCTGCGGCCGCCGCGGGGGTGCGCCGAAGGCGCAGGGGGGTCGCGAGACCCCCTCCAAAGACGCCGATGGTACCGGAGGCCCCAGGTTCCGGTGCACGGACACATCCGCTGCCCGAAGTACCCGGTCGGAACCTGGGGCCGCAGGTACCAGCACACCGGGAGTCCGGCCCCGGCCCGTTCGGGCGACTGACCTCCGTCCGCGTCCCCGCCCGTCGAGAGCGGGGTGTCGAGCCGCCGACACCCCCCGTTCGAATTCCGGTCACTCCGGTCACCGAGCGACCACGCCCCGCCGCACCACGAGGACCGCCCGACGGCGCCGGGCACCGG
>RFKJ01000663.1 GCA_003694325.1 Deltaproteobacteria bacterium | reverse complement strand
GACCGAGCGGGCCCCCGCCCCTCGGCCTTCAGGGGCCGCGCCCGGGCCTCCAGGTCCTGCTGGAACCGGACCAGCTCGTCCCGGGCGGTGACCGGGTCGCGGACCAACTCGGCCAGCGCTCGACCCATGGCCGCCGCCGAGGTGAACCGGGCGGCCGGATCCCGCTGCAGGGCCCGAACCAGCACCCCCGACAGCGGGGCCAGGGGGCCGGTGAGCGCGGCCGCCCGGCGGGCAGCCTCGTCGGCGGCCAGCAGCGGGCGGATGACGTCCGGGCTCTTCTCCCGGAACAGCGGCTGGAGGGCCGCCAGCTCGTAGAGGACGGCAGCCAGGCCGAACAGGTCCGCCTGGGGACCGACCTCGCCCCCGGCGGCCTGTTCCGGCGCCATGTAACCCCAGGTCCCGCGCACCGCGCCGGGGCGCTCGGCCGTCACCAGGGCCCGGCTGATCCCGAAGTCGAGCAGCTTGACGACCCCCTGGGGATTGAGGATGAGGTTGCTGGGCTTGATGTCGCGGTGGACGAGGTGCAGGTGGCGGCCATCCTCGGCCGTGGCGTGGTGGGCGTAATGCAGCCCGTCACAGACCTGGCGACCGATCTCGGCAACGATGGACAGCGGCACCGGCAGGCCGTGCCGCCGGCACAGGGAGATCGCCCGCCGCAGGGTGATCCCCTCGACGTACTCCATCACCAGGTAGTAGCGGTCGTCCTGGTGATCGAAGTCCTGGATCTGCACGAGGTTCTGGTGGGCCAGCAGGGACCCGATCCGCGCCTCGTTGATGAACAGCTTCTGGAAGCCCTGGTGCTGGGCGTGCTCGGGCAGGATCACCTTGACCGCCACCCGCGGGGCCACGCCGGCCAGGCTCTCCCGGCGGGCCTCGTAGACCCGGGCCATCCCCCCGGTGGAGATGGGCCGCACCAGCCGGTAGCGCCCCAGGCGCACCGGCGTACCGTCGGCCAGCACCGAGGCGTCGCGGCCCGGGCTGGTGCGGGGGGAGGGTTCGGACGCGGCCTGCTCCATGTCCCCGCAATCCTACCCCGTCCCGTTTCCGGGCGTCGGCGCCATCCGTGCGACGGCGCGGCAGGCGCCGGTCCCCCACGCCCCTGGCGGCCGCCGCGCCGTCGCCGCTTCCACGAGGCTGACCGCCCCCGTGCCAGATCGGTCCATGTGGATAGGCTCCGCCCGCTTCATCCCCGGAAGGACCATGTCCCCATCTACCCAGAGTCCCCCTCCGAGCCCGGACCGTGCCGGGACCGGGCCGGCGGCCGACCTGATCCTCGACATCGAAGACCCGCTTCCTCCCTGCACGACCGACGAGCTGCTCGACCTGTACCGAGGGATGCTCCGCATCCGACGCATCGAGGAGTTGGCGGCGAAGGCCTATACCCGGCGGCTCATCCTGGGCTTCTGCCACCTCTACATCGGCCAGGAATCGGTCGCCGTCGGCGCGGCCGCCGCCACCGCCGACGACTACTGGATCGCCTCCTACCGGGAGCATGGCCACGCCCTGGCCAAGGGCGTGACGCCACGAAAGGTCATGGCCGAGCTGTTCGGCCGGGCGACCGGGGCGAGCCACGGGCAGGGCGGCTCCATGCACATCTTCGACCGCTCCGTGGACTTCATGGGCGGCTACGGCATCGTCGGCGGCCACGTGCCCCTCGCCAACGGCATCGCCTGGGCGGCGCGAGCCCGGGGGGAGGATCGCGTCTGCGTCTGCTTCTTCGGGGACGGCGCCGCCAACCAGGGCGCCTTCTTCGAGGCGCTGTGCCTCGCCGCCCTCTACAAGCTGCCGGTGGTGTTCATCTGCGAGAACAACTGGTACGCCATGGGGACCCCCCTCGACCGGCAGTCGGCGCTGACCGACATGAGCCTGCGGGCCCGGGGGGTCGGCATGGTGCGGGAACAGCTCGAAGGGTGGGACGTCGAGCACGTCCGGCAGCGGGTGGCCGCCGCCCGCCAGCACGCCGTCACCGGACGCGGCCCGGTGCTGCTGGAGATCATCACCTACCGCTACCGGGGTCACAGCATGTCCGACCCGGCGAAGTACCGACCCAAGGAGGAGGTCGAGCAGCACAAGGAGCGACACGACCCCATCGACCTCGCCGCCCGGCGCCTGCGCACCCGGCACGGCGTCACCCAGGAGGCACTCGACGCGGTGCGCGCCGAGGTCGAGGAGGAGGCGGCCGACGCCTGGCGGTTCGCCGAGGAGAGCCCGTTCCCCGACCCGGCCACCCTCTACGACTACGTCTACGCCCCGACGGGAACCCCCGTCGGCGAGGAGGACTGACCATGGCCCGGCTCCAGATCCGCGAAGCGCTGCGCCGCGCCATGCAGGAGGAGATGCGCCGCGACCCGTCGGTGTTCCTCATGGGCGAGGAGGTGGCCCACTACAACGGTGCCTACAAGGTCAGCCAGGGCCTGCTCGACGAGTTCGGCCCCACCCGGGTGGTGGACACGCCGATCTCCGAGGCGGGCTTCGCCGGCCTGGGCGTCGGCGCCGCCATGGTCGGCATGCGCCCGATCATCGAGTTCATGACCTTCAACTTCAGCCTGGTGGCCTTCGACCAGGTGATCAACAGCGCCTCGAAGATCTACCAGATGAGCGGCGGGCAGTACCGGGTGCCCATCGTGTTCCGAGGGCCCAACGGCGCCGCCGAGAACCTGGGCTCCCAGCACAGCACCACCGTGGACAGCCTGTACGCCCACTTCCCCGGCCTGAAGGTGGTGACCTACAGCGACGCCCCCGACGCCTACGGGCTGCTGAAGGCGGCGATCCGCGACGACAACCCGGTGATCTTCCTGGAGAGCGAGCTGACCTACGGCATGAAGGCCGAGGTCCCCGACGAGGAGTACGTCATCGAGCTGGGCAAGGCCCGCATCCGCCGGCCCGGAGACGACCTGACCATCGTCAGTTGGGGCAAGCAGGTCTTCAACGTGGAGAAAGCCGCCGACCAGCTCGCGGCCGAGGGGATCTCCGCCGAGGTCCTCGACCTGCGAAGCCTCCGCCCGCTCGACCACGAGACGCTGTTCGCGTCGGTGAGCCGGACCGGGCGTTGCCTCGTGGTCCAGGAGGGCCACGTGTTCGCCTCGGTGGCCGCCGAGGTCGCGGCCCGGGTCCAGGAGGCCTGCTTCGACTGGCTCGACGCGCCGGTGCTCCGGGTCCACAGCCGCGACGTGAACCAGCCCTACGCCGCGCCTCTGGAGCAGGCCGTGATGCCCTCTCCCGAGCGCATCGTCGCCGCCGCTCGGCGGCTGCTCGGCCTGTCCGAGCCCACCGACAACGAACTGTCCCGCTGACGGGGCCCCGCGACCCGAGGAACCACGATGGCCGAGATCTTCGAGATGCCCCAGGCGTCGCCGACCATGGAGGTCGGCACCCTGCTGGCCTGGCGCAAGCAGGAGGGCGAGGAGCTGGCTCCCCAGGACGTGATCGCCGAGGTCGAGACCGACAAGGCCGCCATGGAGATCGAGGTCTTCGACCGGGGCTGGCTGCTCAAGGTGCTCGT
>RFKJ01000662.1 GCA_003694325.1 Deltaproteobacteria bacterium | reverse complement strand
GCTGGCAGGAGGGAAGGGCTCGTCGACGGCGGAGGACGAGGCCACCGCGACGGCCTCTCGCTGGCCCGGCCAGGACGATCGCCTCGCGGCGGTCCGCAAGCTGATCCCGCGGGTGCGCGAACCGGAGCCGCCGCCGCCGCGGCAGGCCGAGTCGCCGTTGCCCGAGCCCCCACCGGAGCCGCGCCGGAGCGTGTCCCGCCGGCAACCGCCTCGCCGGGTGATGGAGGACCCCCGCCCGGCCCGGCGGTTCCGTCCCAAGGAGCCCCGGGACCTGCAGGAGGCGGGACTGCCCGACGGCCTGGTGGAGGGGCTGGTGGCCCGGCACCTGTACAACTCGCCGGGGGCCAGCGGCCGGGCCCTCGCCCACGACATCGGGTTGCGGCCCCGGATCGTCATCCGCATCCTCGAGGACTTCAAGATGCGGCGCCTCGTCGTGCACCGCAGCGCCGCGGCGATGGGCGACTTCTACTACGAGCTGACCGAGGAAGGGCGGGAGATGGCCCGCGGGCTGCTCAAGGACAGCCGCTACGCCGGTCCGGCGCCGGTGCCGCTGTCCCAGTACGTCGAGAGCGTGAAGCTGCAGGCCATCTCCACCGAGAAGCCGAAGATGCCCCAGCTTCGGGGGGCCTTCGCCGACCTCAACGTCCCCGACTCGGTGCTCAACCGCATCGGGCCGGCCGTGACCCACGGCAAGGGCCTGTTCATGTACGGGCCGCCGGGAAACGGAAAGACCTCCCTGGCCGAGCGGATCACCCGGGCCTACGGCAGCACGGTCTACCTGCCGTACGCCATCTACGCCGGTGGCCACATCATCCAGGTCTTCGACCCCGCCGTGCACGTCCCGGTGGACGAGTCCGACGTCCAGCCGGGCCAGCGGGGGGAACGCCTCGACCGGCGGTGGATCCGCTGTCGGCGCCCGACGGTGATCGTCGGCGGGGAACTGACCATGGACGCGCTGGACGTGGCCTACGACGAGGTCGAGGGGATCTGCGAGGCCCCCATCCAGGTGAAGGCCAACTGCGGCACGCTGGTCATCGACGACTTCGGCCGCCAGCGGATGCAGCCTGATGAGCTGCTCAACCGGTGGATCGTTCCCTTGGAGAAGCAGGTCGACTTCATCGCCCTTCCCGGCGGGCGCAAGGAGGCCTTCCCCTTCGAGTGCCTGCTGGTCTTCTCGACCAACATGGAGCCGAAGGACCTGGTCGACGAGGCGTTCCTGCGGCGGATCCCCTACAAGCTGGAGATCACCGACCCCGACGAGTCGACCTTCCGGGCGCTGCTCGATTCGCAGTGCCGCAAGCTGGGCATGACCATGGAGGAGGGCGTCGCCGACTACCTGATCTCCACCCACTTCCGCGCCCGCGGGCGGCCGATGCGCTACTGCCATCCTCGGGACCTGATGCTGCAGGTGGCGAACCTGCGGCGGTTCCGCGAGGAGGAGCCGGTGGTCGACCGGGAGGCCATCGACGAAGCCGTCCTGCTCTACTTCTCCCTGCTCTGAGGAGGCCATGCCCACGATCCTGTTGTGGACGTTGCTGCTGGCGGGACCGGGGCGGGCCGCCTCCCGCCTCGTCATCACGGTCCAGGGGCCGTACAACGTCGTGCTCGACCAGGTCCCGGTCACCTCGGCGGCGAGCCTGGGGCGGACCACGCTGTCGGTCGACCCGGGCCGGCACCAGGTCCAGGTGCGGGATGCCGCCGGCGCGGTGCTGTACTCGGCCACGATCACGGTGCCCGACGGCGTCAGCGCCACCGGCACCTGGGACGGGGCGGCCATGACCTGGGTCGGTGCCGCCGAGACCACGGCCGTCACCGTGCCGGGCGACGTGCCGCTGAAGGCCGACGGCGACGAGCCTCCGCCGGAGGATGTCGCCGCCCTGGAGCGGGCCAATGACCCGGACCCGGCCAACCAGCTCGCCAGCGCCCATGGCCAGCGGGCGGTGGACGACCATCACCCGGTGGGGGGACGGATCCCCGGCGAGGTGACCGACGTCGTCGGCGACGTGGCGACCACCACCCTGGGCGTGTCCAGCCCGACGAGGGACCTCGTGGTCGGGGCGGCGGCGGGCGCGATCACCATGCTGGACACGGCGGCGGCCGGAGGTCTGGGCAGGCGGTACTCCCCCGACGCCCGCCAGGGCAATCCCAACGTCCCGCCGCCGGTGCTCGAGGAGGTGCGCTTCCACAACGAGGGGGGGCGACCGATGCGCATCTACGTCGACGGGATGTGGCTGGACGACTTCGCCGAGGGCGAGACGGACAAGACCTTCAAGCTCGAGGTGGGCAGCCGGCGGTTGCAGTTCGCCGACCTGCAGCGGCAGGCGGTGATCTACGAGGGCTCGCTCCGGGTCCGCGAGGACTTCGTCATCGAGCTGTCCTTCTCGCCGACCTCGCCGCCGGTGGCGACGAACGCGAACTGGGCGTGGGCGCCGAACTAGGGGAAGCCATGGACGAACAGCTCCGGGCTGCGGCGCGGTCCGCCTTTGCCGCGCTGGTGACGGGCGATGGCGACGACTTCGACCTGGGCCGGGCCGCGGCGCTGGTCGCGGCCGAGGAACGACCGGGCGTGGACGCCGCGGAGGTGGTCGGCCAGCTCGACGAGCTGGCGGCCGAGCTGTACATCCCGCCCGACGACGACATCGTGGTCAAGGTGGCCCGGCTCAACCACCACCTGTTCGAGGAGGCGGGGTTCCGGGGGGACGCCCGCGAACCCGATGCCCCGGACAACAGCCTGCTCCACCGGGTGCTGGAGCGTCGCCGCGGCCTGCCCATCCTGCTGTCCCTGGTGGCGATGGAGGTGGGCCGCCGGGTCGGCGTCGAGCTGGACGGCATCGGGTTCCCCGGGCACTTCCTCGTCCGTCCGCGGGGTGCCGACCCGCCATTCTACATCGACCCCTTCGGCGGCGGGCGGATCCTGCGCCAGGACCTGCTGGCCATCGAGCTTCCGGAGGGGATGGGGCCCGGGGTGCTCCGCCCGGTCACCGCCCGACAGCTCCTGGTCCGGCTCAACCGCAACCTCAAGCACAGCTACCTGCGTCGCCGCGACCCCGCCGGGGTGCTGCGGGCCTGCGAGCGGTTGCTGGTGCTGGATCCCTCGCTGGCCGGCGAGCGTCGGGACCGAGCCCTGCTGCTGGGGCAGATGGGCCGGCTGGACGTGGCGATCGCCGAGCTGACCGCCTACCTCGAAGGGCTCCCCGCCGGTCGGGAGGCCGACGCCCTGCGCCGGCACCTGGCCCGGCTGATCGCCCGGCGCCTGAAGCGGTGAACCCCGCGCGGCGCCGGGCGGCCGACGACCGCCCTACACCTCGTGGCCGAGGGCCTTCTTCAGCGGCTTGTTGAATGCCCACATCGCCAGGCCGGTTCCGACACCGAGGACGGTGAGCAGCATGAAGAAGCCGTCGCGGGGCAGCACGCCGTAGAGGCTGCCGATGAGGCCGGACAGGTAGTTGCCGAGGAAGCTGGACAGGAACCACACCCCCATCATCAGCGACACGATCCGGATGGGGGCGACCTTGGTGACCAGGGACAGGCCGACCGGCGACAGGTACAGCTCGCCGACGGTGAGCATCAGCGTGCAGGCCAGGGGCCAGAACATGCTGCCCTTGCCGTCGCCGACGACGTGGGCCCCCCACACCATGATGAGGAAGCTCAGGCCGAGGATGATGCTGCCGATGGCCATCTTGGCGACGCTGGACGGCTCCTTGCCCCGGCGCTCCTGCCACTTCCAGAAGGCCAGCAGCAGCGGCGTGCCGAGCATGATGACGAAGGGGTTGAAGCTCTGGAACCAGGTGCTGGGGATGGTGAAGCCGAAGATGGTCGGCCAGATGGTCTGCTCGTCGGCCCAGAGCTGCATGGTGTTGCCCTGCTGCTCGTAGACCGCCCAGAACACGATGTTGAGCCCGCAGAGCGCGCACAGGGCGATGACCCGGCGCCACTCCTCGGGGGTCAGCTTGTCCTCGGTCACGTCCCGGTGCTCGGCCTTCTTCTGCATGACGTTGTCGGCGGCGAGGTGCCGCTGGCCGAGGGTGTAGATGACGAGGCCGGCCATCATGCCCACCCCGGCGGCGCCGAAGCCCCAGTGCCAGCCGTAGACGGCGGCCAGCGTGCCGCAGACCAGGTTCGACAGGAAGGCGCCCAGGTTGATGCCGACGTAGAAGATCGAGAAGGCGCGGTCCCGGCGGTGGTCACCCTCGGGGTAGAGCCCGCCGACCTGGGTGGAGATGTTGGGCTTGAAGAAGCCGTTGCCGAAGATGAGGAACAGCAGGGCGAAGAAGAACATCGCCTCGCTGGCCATGAGGAAGTGGCCGATGGCCATGAGGATGCCGCCGACGAACACGGTCTTGCGCTGGCCGAGGTAGCGGTCGGCGATGTAGCCGCCGAGCACCGGCGTCAGGTAGACGAGGCCGGTGTAGAGCCCATAGAGCTGGCTGGCCAGCGGCTGGATCTCGAGGTGTCCGAAGATGGACTCGAGGACCGACCGGATGGTCTCCAGGCCGATGACCTGGCCGGGGTCGCCGGGGATCATCTCCTCGCTGCCCTGGCGGGCCTGCCGGGTCTCGACGAACAGGTAGTTCACCATGTACAGGACGAGCAGCCCGCGCATGCCGTAGTAGGAGAAGCGCTCCCACATCTCGGTGAAGAACAGGAAGAACAGGCCCGGCGGGTGACCGACCTTCTCTTCGAAGCGGGTGAGGGGCACGGTGCGCGCGGCGGTCACGGAGCTGTCGGCGGACATCAGGCTTCCAGGAGCGGTGCGGGGGGGATGGCGTCGCAGCCTACCGCCTGGGAGGGAGGCTGTGGGTGCCGAGGGTGATGGG
>RFKJ01000661.1 GCA_003694325.1 Deltaproteobacteria bacterium | reverse complement strand
GGCCATCTGCGCCGAGGCCCACGAGGCCGAGGCCAGCCGCCGGCCGGCCGCGGAGGTCGACCGCGCCGTGGCCCTGTCCCTGGAGGTGCTGGCCTGGCCCCTGGCCCTGCACAGCGCCCGCCGCCTCGCCCGCCGTCGACGCCTCCACGCCCCGCTCATCGTCCGGCAGGTGGTCGGAGACCGCGGGGTGGGGAAAGGCCCCCCCGGCGGGAGCCGCCGCGCCGCCGCACCACTGGGAGCCCGGGCCCTGCTGCGGCTGCTCCCCGCGCGCCCGCAGATCACGATCCCCGACCTCACGCCGCCGCCCCCCCCGGTGGCCATCATCGACGACGCCATCGCCGCGACCGACGCCCTCATCGAGGCGCTCACCGGCGGGCGGGACCCGACCTCCCTGCCCGCCGACCCGGTCCTCGACGACGACGCCATGCGGCCCGTTCTCGACGCCACCACCGACCTGGTCAACGCCATGGGGCGCTGCCAGGTGGAGTTCGCCGCCGCCGCCATCGCCGCCCTCCGGGTGCACCCCGGGGCCAATGTCCAGCAGGTCCTCGTCCACGCCGACCGGGCGCTGCGGCTCCTGGCCCGACAGGCCGTCGAGGTCGGAGACCGGCTGGTCGCGCTCACCGGGCGCCCCCGGGCCGCCGTCGCCTCCGAGGTCCACGACATCCTCGCCGAGCTGCGCGAGCAGGTCGACGCGCTGGACGCACTCCGCGACTGGGTCATCGACGAGCTGGCCCGGCTGGCCACGGCGGACGCGGCATGAGCCCGGCCGCCGACCCGCCGGCGCTCCGGGCCGTCGCCCTGGAGGGCAGCCTGCTGGGGCCGGGGTTCGAGGCCGCCGCCCAGGCCCTCACCACCCTGTCCGAAGCCGGCGCGCTCGATCCCCCCCTGGCCCTGCGGCGGGCCGCCCTGGTCCACCTCGCCGGCTCTCCGCGCGATCGCCAGGCGCTGGAGGTCGCGTTGCACATGGCCCGCGAGGCAGGGGACCTCCGCACCGCCGCCCAGGCGCTCCTCTGGCAGATCCGCTGGGGCGTGGAGTCGGGCGCCCCCAAGCCGGCGCAGGTCCCCCGGCTTCCTCGCGGACTGGCCGACGACCCCGAGCTGGACGCCGACCTCGCCCTGGTCGAGGCGCTCTGCGATCCGCCCCGGGCCCGAGCCTGCCAGCAGCGGGCCCTGCAGGCACTCCCCTCCCCCTCCCGCGACCACGACCGGCTGGAGGTCATGGTCCAGCTCGCCGCCACCGAGCGCGACGGTGGCGACCTGTCGCGGGCCCGGCACTGGCTGCAGGCGGCGCTCGACCTCGCCCGGCACCACGACGCGGCGCGGGCGGCCGTCCCCGTCCGCCTGGCCCTCGGCCTGCTGGAGCTGGAGGCCGGCGATCGCGCCGCCGCCGCCGCCGCGCTTGCGCCGGCCGTGGCCCAGGGCGACCCCGAGCAGGTCGAGGTGCTGGCCGCCGCCAGCATCCTGCTGGCCCTCCACGTCGACGCCGGTCGCGGCGAGGCCGGCCTGGCGGCGGCCGAGGCCCTGGAGCGCTGCGCGGAGGCCCGGGGGAACGCCATCGCCCGGGCGGACGCCGCCATCGGGCGATCCACCTGCCTGCTGCTGCAGGGACACCGCGACGCGGCGATCCGGACGCTGCTCGACGCGGCGGTCGACGCCCACCAGGCCGCCCACGAGGCCGCCACCCACCTGCTTCGCGCCCGGCTGGCCGAGCTGCGCCACGCGCTGGGGGCCAGCGCCTTCGACGAGGCCATCGCCGCCGCCCGAGCCGATCCCTCCGCATCGTGAGGCGCCGCCCCCCGAAACCGGCGGCGTCCCCGGTGCCCCGCACCTGCCGTCCCGGCGCTGCCCCCGGGTCAGCCGACCACGGCGTTGCACACCGCGCAGCGGTTGGCGTCCCCGCGGTAGACGGCGACCCGTGCCTTGTAGCAGCCGACATGGAAGTAGCGCCCACAGCCGTACTGGCACTCCCACCGCACGTCCGCGGTCACCTCGCCGCCGCAGATCCCGCAGGGGACCACCGCCGCGGCCGCCTGCATCTGCACTTCCTGCTGGACCTGCCGTTCCCGGGGAAGCGGCTCCACCGCCCCCCACCAGGCCAGCCACCCCAGGAACACGCCGGCGAAGCCCATCAGCAGGCCGACGACGGTCTCGCTGAACAGGCGGCCCGGGTCGGGCCCCGAGGCCCCCACGACACCGTTGATCACGCTGTCGTACAGCGGGATGAACAGCACGGGGACGAGCAGGGCCAGCACCATGAGCATGGGGAACAGCACCATCCCGGTGATCAACACCCGGAGCTGGCTGCCCGACCCGCCCCAGGCGTGGCGGGCGAAGCCGACAGAGAGCAGGCCCAGGCCCAGCCCCGGCGCCCACACCGTCCACGCCGCCCGGTTGATGGACAGCGCCAGCCCCCAACCCACGGCCCACCCCAGCACCATGAGCAACGCGCCGATGAGGGCCAGCGTCCCCTTCCCCGCGTATCCCCGGGTCTCGGGGTAGTCCGGCACCTGCTCGACGACGCCCGAGCCCGCCGGAGGCTCCGGCAGCAGGTAGACCAGCTCCCCATCGATGACCCCGAGGTCCCCGAGGGTCTCGTCGTCCCCGAGCAGTCGCCCCCGGGCCCGCAGCCAGTACAGGCGCCGTCGCCCGTTGTCCCAGTGGGCCCGCAGCCCGGCATCCCGGGCCACCCGCTGGGTCAGGTCCCGCGCCTTGAGGTAGGTGGGCACCTGCAGGTCGAGGGTGAAGGCGTCCAGGTCGATGACCTGCACCCGCACGGTGACGGTCTGCTGCTGCTGCGATGCGGCCTGCGGATACATCGGTCCTCGAGGATGGCCCGCGCAGCATAGCGCGCCGCGATGCGCGCCACGCCCGGGGGACGCCGACCGGTCAGCGCTGCGCCTCGACCGTCTTCTCCAGTTCCTCCGAGATCTTGTTGAGGGGGCCGAGGAGGCGCTCGAACTTGTCGAACCACCGCAACCAGATCTCGTTGCCCTGGTCCGGCCCCGGCACCTCGGCGTTGACCCGGCGCACGAACTCCTTGAACCGCTCGATGCGATCGATGGTCCGCGGCAACGGGTTGTAGAAGTCGTGGGCGTAGTTGATGAGCGAGCCCGCCGTCCGGTACAGCACCCGGTCGCTGGTGCCCTCCTCGATGAGCATGAACTCGCTGGTGACCAGGGCGGCATTGAACGCCAGGGCTCCCAGGTCCAGCTCCGACAGCAGGGCGGTCCGGAACAGGTTGGTCTGGATCTTCTTGTTGACCCGGATGAACTCGACGACCCGCGGCTTGAGGTAGCTCTCGGCGGCCCGCTCCTGCCGACCGGCCCGCGGCACCGGCAGCAGCACCTGGACCATCCGTCCCAGCCGCACGTTGATCCGGCAGAGGGCCACCGCGTCGGGCTGGTCTTCGTCGATGGGGTGCAGGCGAGGCGCCACGCTCTCCCGGATCCGGGCCGCCCGGGTGTCGGTGGTGTCGAAGACCGGCCGGAGGTCGCTCTCGTCGGGGCTCTCCACGTGGAACAGCCAGAGCATGTACTCGCCGTCCTTCTTGGGCACCTCCAGCGGCACGCCCACCGCCTCGTTGAGCAGCACCTGCTGGCCGGTGCGGGTCACCCCGAAGCCGGCCTGGATGATGGCCACGTACTTGTTCTTGCGCTGCTCCAGCTCCACCTGGAGGCCCTGCACGATGCCGTGGCCATGGAGGTAGAGGTTGTGCCGATGCAGGCCCTTGCGGTGGTACTGCTGCTCGGCGAGGAGATCGCTGGCGGTCAGGCACAGGCCCTCGAAGGGATTGAGCCGCAGCAGGTTCTCCTCGAGCTTCATGGCCGGGGAGAGGGGGCCGGAGGTCGTGCGGGACTTGGCCATCAGGACACGCTCTCGTCGAACTGGATGGTGAAGGTCACGTGCGCCGGGACCTCGCGGGTCACGATCCGGGCGATGCGGCGAAGCTGGGACGGGGCCCGCTCGCCGAAGCGACGGGCGAAGCTGCCCCGGTCCTCGAGCAGCAACACGAAGAAGATGGTGGCGCTGCGATCAGGGCGGACAAGGTAATGCCCGGGGGGCTCCGCGCCGAGGTAGCGCTCGGCGGGATCGCGCCCCCCG
>RFKJ01000660.1 GCA_003694325.1 Deltaproteobacteria bacterium | reverse complement strand
GGGGAGGGCATGGCCGGCCGGTCTCCTTGCGGGCCTGTCTCCTCGCCGGCGAGTCCCCGGTCGGCGCCTGAATGGTAGGGGCGGTGGGACTCGAACCCACACGGCCTGAGGCCACTCGATTTTGAGTCGAGCGCGTATACCGATTCCGCCACGCCCCCGTCCCATCCGGCCGGGTGACCGGCGCCGCCGGGCGACGCATCGCGCGGCGGAGCCGCTCTCGACCTACCCCGCGGGCACCCGTCGCGCCACGGGCGTCGTCGGGAGGATGCATTGACAGGACTCGGCGCCCGTTGTGTGATACCCGACGCTCGGCCGGTCGACCGACCGTCGCGGTCGCGGCCGGCCCCGATCCACGGCGTACCCTCGCCGCCGCCAGGCCCCGCTGCCCTCGGTGCCGCACCGGTACCCACCCCAGCTCGAGCGCCGACCGATGTCGCAGCCCTACGTCCTCGTTGTCGACCCCAACCCGACCACCGCCCGACGGGTGCAGGACGCCATCGCCGGGTCGGGGTTTGGCCTCATCGCGGCACGCGACGCCCAGGAGGCCGCCGCCGCCAGTGCCGGCCACGACCTCGCCGTCGTGCTCAGCAGCGCCGCCCTGCCCCGTGGCAACGGCTACGACCTCGCCCGGCAGATCCGCGAGGACCACCCCGCTGCGGCGATCTTCCTGCTGGCCGGGGGGTTCGAGGTCTACAACCGGCAGCGCGCCGCCGACGCCGGCGTCACCGGCCAGGTCCGCAAGCCGTTCACCGTGGAGTCCCTGCGGGCCCACCTCGAGCAGGTGCTGGGGCCGCTGGGTGGGGGCGAGACCGACGACACGCCGGAGCCCGCCGCCGACGACGCCCCGGTCCCGGAGCTGACGACCGCGGCCATCGAGCCGCTGGTGGCCACCGAGCCGGTCCCGCCGGTCGCTCCACCGTCCCACGCAGCGCCGGCGCCGCCCACCTCCGATGAGCGCGTGGCCAGCTTCCTGCCGCGCGACTACCAGTCCCAGCCGCCGGTCTCGGTCGACCCCGACATCGTCGGGCCGGCGCTGGAACGGGCGATCCTCGACGTGCTCCCCGAGGTCGTCCAGCGGATCCTCCGCCACAGCCTGGCGACCCAGCCCACCTTCCGCGACCTGGTGGAGGTCGCGGTGGAGGAGGCGGTGCGGGCCCAGTTGCCGGAGATCGCCGAGCGGGTCGTGCGCGAACGGCTGCGCGAACGCGAACAGCGGGACGAACCGGTCGACTGAGCGGCCCCGCCTCGCTATCAGGCAAGCCTTCACGGCTTCCCCCGTCCATCGAACCCCGCCGCCTGCGAGAGCCTCATGAGCACGCTGGATGAGCTGCCGCGCACCTATGATTCGAAGGCCGCTGCCGAGCGGTACTACGCCGATTGGGAGGCCCGCGGCCTGTTCACGCCCGATCCCGACGCCCCGGGCGAGCCCTACTGCATCGTGATCCCGCCACCGAACGTGACCGGGTCGCTGCACATGGGGCATGCGCTCAACAACACCCTGCAGGACGTGCTGATCCGCTACAAGCGGATGGACGGCTACAACACGCTGTGGGTGCCGGGCATGGACCACGCCGGGATCGCCACCCAGTGGGTGGTCGAGCGGCAGCTCCGGTCTGAGGGCCTGGATCGGCGGGACCTGGGGCGGGAGGAATTCGTCCGGCGGGTCTGGCAGTGGAAGGAGGAGAGCGGGGGCACCATCACCCACCAGCTCCGCCAGCTCGGGGTGTCCTGCGACTGGAGCCGCGAGCGCTTCACCATGGACGAGGGGCTGTCGCGGGCCGTGCGCGAGGTGTTCGTCCGCTACTACGAGCAGGGCCTGATCTACCGGGCCGAGCGGCTCATCAACTGGGACCCGGTGGGGATGACCGCGCTCTCCGACCTGGAGGTCGAGGCCGAGGAGGACTTCCAGACCGAGATCTGGTCCTTTGCCTACCCGCTCGCCGAGCCGGTGGCCGGGCCCGACGGCCGGGTGATCGAGGAGATCGTCGTCGCCACCACCCGCCCCGAGACCATGCTCGGCGACACCGCCATCGCCGTGCACCCGGAGGATCCGCGCTACCGGCACCTCATCGGCCGGCACGTCCGCCACCCCATCACCGGTCGGACCTTCCCGATCATCGGCGATGCGATCCTGGTGGACCCGGAGTTCGGGACCGGGGCGGTCAAGGTCACGCCGGCCCACGACTTCAACGACTTCGAGGTGGGGCGGCGCCACGGGCTGCCGATGATCAACATCCTGGAGCTGGACGGCACGATCAACGAACAGGGTGGCCCGTTCCAGGGGATGACGGTCCCGGAGGCCCGCGCCGCGGTCAAGGCCCGGCTGGCCGAGCTGGGGCTGGACCGGGGCAGCGAACCCCACACCATGGCGCTGCCGCGCAGCCAGCGCAGCGGAGCCGTGGTGGAGCCGATGCTGTCGACGCAGTGGTTCGTCAAGATGAAGCCCCTGGCGGCGCCGGCGCTCGCTGCCGTCGAGCGGGGCTTCACCCGGTTCGTCCCCAAGCAGTGGGAGAACACCTACTTCGCCTGGATGCGGGACATCAAGGACTGGTGCATCAGTCGCCAGCTCTGGTGGGGGCACCAGATCCCGGCCTGGTATGACGCCGAAGGCAACGTCTACGTCGGCCACGACGAGGCTGACGCCCGGGCCCGCGCCGGCATCGGCGACGACGTGCCGCTCACCCAGGACGAGGATGTCCTCGACACCTGGTTCTCCAGCGCGCTGTGGCCCTTCTCGACCCTCGGCTGGCCCGACGACACCCGGGAGCTGGCCCGGTACTACCCGACCAGCGTGCTGATCACCGGCTTCGACATCATCTTCTTCTGGGTCGCCCGGATGATGTTCAGCGGGCTGCACTTCATGGGCCACGTGCCGTTCTCGGACGTCTACATCCACGCCCTGGTCCGCGACGAGCACGGCCAGAAGATGAGCAAGACCAAGGGCAACGTCGTCGATCCCCTCGAGATGATCGACAAGCTGGGGCCCGACGCCTTCCGGTTCACGCTGGTGGCCATGGCGGCCCAGGGGCGGGACGTGCTGTGGAGCGAGGCCCGCGCCGAGGGATTCGTCAAGTTCCAGAACAAGATCTGGCAGGCCTTCCGCTTCGCCTACATGCACATCGTCGGCCAGGCCGGAGCCGAGGGGCTGGACATGGATGCGCCGCGGACCCTGTCGGCCTACGACCGGTGGATCCTGGTGCGGCTCGGCGCGGCGGTGGACCGGGTTCGGGCCTCGCTGGACGAGTACCGGTTCAACGAGGCGGCCAGCGAGATCTACCAGTTCACCTGGTCGGAGCTGTGCGACTGGTACCTGGAGCTGTGCAAGGGGCGGCTGTACGATGACACCGACACCGAGGCGGCCCGGGCCGACCGCCAGGCGGCCCGCCACACCCTGTGGACGGTGCTGCACGCCCTCGCCCGGCTGCTGCACCCCTTCATGCCCTTCCTGTCCGAGGAGCTGTGGCAGCGCCTGCCGGGCACCGAGGGGACCGTGGTCACCGCCCCGTTCCCGGTCGCCTCGGACTACCCCGAGGACCCGCAGGCGCTCGACGAGGTCGCCGAGCTGCAGGAGGTCATCGTCGCCGTGCGCCGCATCCGGGCGGACATGGAGCTGTCCCCGCGCACGCCGCTGACGGTGCGGACCTCCGACCCGACCCTGCTGAGGCGCCACGCCCAGGCCCTGTCCGATCTCGCGGGTGTCGCCACCATCGAGGAGGGCGGCCGCCGGGGGCCCTGCGCGACCGCGGTGGTGCGGGGCCGCGACCTCTACATCCCGCTGCAGGGGCTGGTCGATGTCGACGCCGAGCGGGCCCGGCTCGACCGCGAGCTGAAGAAGTCCGACAAGGACATCGCCAGCCTGGAGCGTCGCCTGGGCAACCCCGGCTTCCGGGCCAAGGCACCGCCGGCGGTGGTCGAGGAGTTCCAGTCCAAGCTCGAGGCGGCGCGCCAGCGCCGGGAGCGGCTCCAGGCCGCGCGTTCGCTGCTGGACTGAGCCGCGCGACCGGCAGCTCCTCCCGGGGCCGACCGAGGTCCGGGTCGGGGGAGGGCGCGCCCGCCGGCTACAGGGCCAGGCAGAAGGCGGCGAGGAGGTCGAGGGTCTCGTCGTCCAGCTCGGCGGCCGAGTCGTGGGCGGCGATGGCCTCGCGGACGGTCGCAGCGCTGCCATCGTGCAGCCAGGGACCCCGGGCCCAGGTTCCGACCAGGCTCGGGGTGTCCAGGCCATCCAGCGGGCGGCCCAGGCGCTGGCCGCTGGCGGCGGACAGGGTGCCGATGTCGTGGCGGATGCCCTCGGTGCGGGACGAGTCCGTGTAGCGGGGGGGCGGGTGGCACTCGGCGCAGCCGGCGGCGTCGAAGGCCGACGCCGCGGCGTCATCCCGGGGGAATGGGGAAACCAGCGGGTCCCGCAGGCTGTGGACGAACCGGGCCAGCGCATCGAGGTCGTCGGACAGGCCCGCCTTGCCGGGCCCCAGGCTGTCCTGGGTCCGGTCCCAGTCGTCCTCGGCGAGCATCCCCGTGCCGCCGAAGGCGCCCCGCATGTCCCCCTCGAAATCCTGGATCTCGTCGAAGTTGCCGGTCCAGTGCAGCCGCCCCGTGCCCAGACCGGTGGCCGGGTCGGCGGTGTCGGCCCCGGTGCCGACGCCCAGCAGGCTCTGGGTGCGGCGAAGCCCCTCGCCGCGATCGGTGAAGTCCCATACCAGGCCGTCGTCCTGGCCGTCGGGGTGGCAGTGGGCGCAGGCGATGGTGCCCCCGGCGGAGATTCGGGGGTCGGCGGCAGTCCAGAACAGGCGCTTGCCCCGGAGGGCCTCGTCGGAGAGCGGCTCGAAGTCGGAGAGGGGGACCGAGGCTCCCAGCGTCGGTGGGGTGCAGGGTCCGTCGTCGTCGCCGGGCGCACCGGGACAGTGCAGGGGCCCGAGGTCGAGTGCCAGGAGCTGCCGGGACAGCCAGCTCTGGATGTAGACGGTGGCGCCGTCCGGGGACATCGCCATCCCCATGGGGGCGTCCCCCAGGCCGGAGACCTCCAGCCGCAGGTCCAGGGTGTCGGCATCGAGCACCAGCAGGGTGGCGGTGCCCGGATCGAGGGCCAGCAGGAGGCCGGCATCGGGGACCGCCAGGATGGAGGCGACGCGACCGTGGCCCTCGAGCAGGACCCGGTGCCGCTCCGTGGCCCGGCCGTCGTCGTCGAGGTCGAAGGCCACCACCGCCCCCCGAAGCAGGCGGTCCCACTCCAGGGCGGTGCCGGTGCGGGTGCTGCCCTCGACGACGTTGCTCTGCACGGCAGGGACCAGCAGGGTGCGGCCGTCGGGCGACAGGGCGAGCTGCTCGAGCTGCCCCAGGACCCCGGGCACGGCGGCCTGGGGATCGACCGGGATCCGCAGGTCCCGGTCCACCCCGTCGTCGTCCATCACGGCGATCTCGGCGCCGTCGGCGTCGCTGCGCCACCGCCCGACGTAGATCCGGTCGTCGGGGTCCAGCGCCAGCCCGCGCGGGTTGGGGACCGTCGGCAGCCGGCCCACCACGGTGTCGCCGGACACCTGGGCCACGGCGTCGGTCCCCTGGAGGGTGACCCACCACCGTCCCCCGCGACCGACCACCCCGAAGGGCCAGGTCCCCGTGCCGAGGTCGATGCGCCGGATGTCGTCGCCGGACAGCAGCACGAGCTGCCCCTCCAAGGGGCAGGTCACCGCCACCGTGTCGCCGGAGACGGCCACCGTTCCGGTCACCTGGCACAGCGGCAGGTGGGTGCAGTCCTCCAGTCCGGCGTCACAGCGAAGCAGCTCCCCCGCCTCGGGGG
>RFKJ01000051.1 GCA_003694325.1 Deltaproteobacteria bacterium | reverse complement strand
CTGGTCCTCGCTCGCCCCCGCGGCCAGGCCTCCCAGGACCACCGCGGCCCGAATCAGCGCACCGGTCTTGCCGCGATGCACCGCGAGGAGCCCGTCGATGTCGGTCACCGCGCCCCCGAGCCCGATGTCGGCGGCCTGCCCGCCGACCATGCCGCGATGCCCGGCCGCCGCGGACAGCGCGGCCACCATGCGGACCCGGACCCCGGCATCCACGGGGGCGTCCGCCAGGACCGTGAAGGCCTCGGTCAGCAGCGCGTCGCCAGCGAGGATCGCCGTGGCCTCGTCGAAGGCCACGTGGACCGTCGGGTGCCCCCGGCGCTCGACATCGTCGTCCATCGCTGGCAGGTCGTCGTGGACGAGGGAGTAGGTGTGGATCAACTCCACCGCCGCGCCGGCGGCGACGAGGGCATCGACCGGAACGGGATCGGCGCCCAACGCCTCCCCGGCCGCCCTCGTCAGCAGCGGGCGGATCCGCTTGCCCCCGGTCCGGAGCGGGTACCGGCAGGCGTCCTGAAATCTCGGCGGCCAGGCGTCGGCGAACAGGCCGTGGAGGAAGGCATCCACCGCGGCGATCCGCGGTGGCGCCCACGCGGAGAGGTACGAGGTGGGCGACGCGCCGAGGGCCATCTCAGCCACCCGTCGGCGCGGCACCGGGATCCAGCGCCGGGGCGGGGTCCGGGGTGCACCCCTTGAACTGGTCGGCGTCCTTGAGGCGCGCGATGCCGATCTTGTCGGTCCCCGCGCCGCGCGCGGCATCCATCAGGTCCACGACCTTGTCGTAGGGGGCTTCGGGGTGGGCGTCCACGAAGGCCACCTTGTCGGCCTTGGCGGCAAGTCTTCGACGGAGCTGGTCGGAGAGCTCCTCCAGCGGCATGACCTGCTTGTTCAGGGCGAACCGCCCGTCCTCGCAGACCGACAGGACGAGCTGGTCGGTCGGAACGTCCTTCTTGCGGACCATCTCGGTCTTCTTGGGGAGGTTCACCGACAGCTCGTCGATGGTCTGGGGGGTGATGACCATGAAGATGATCAGGACCACCAGGACGATGTCGATGAGGGGGGTGACGTTGATGTCGTTGAACGACCCTTTCTTGCCACCGCTGTCGACCTGCATGCCCATGGTGTCGTCCTGCCTAGTCCTGCTTCTTCTTCTCGGCGGCGAGCAGCATGGTGGTCATGCCGTTTTCGCGCACCTTGTCCATCACCGCGTGGACCTGCTTCCACCGCAGGTTCTTGTCGCCCTTGATGAGCAGCGAGCGGTTGGGTTCCTTGCGCCACTCGGCGTTGAGGTCCTCGATGATCTTGTCCAGGCTGCTGCGCTTGGTGTCCACGAAGATGGCCCCGTCCTCGCGGATGGACACCACGAGGTGCTGGCCGGCGTCGTTGACCGTGGTCGATGAACTGGCGTCGGGCAGCTTCACGTCCACGCCCGAGGAGAGCATCGGCGTGATCACCATGAAGATGATGAGGAGCACCAGCACCACGTCCACCAGGGGCGTGACGTTGATGTCGGCCATGAGGCCGCCCTTCTTGTCACCGACCTGCATGCCCAACGGACACCTCGCGTGGCAGTGGAGGGGGAGGGGAGGCGCCGGCCGTTACCGGGCGGCGTCTTCCATGGGCGGCAGGATCTGCTTGCGGCACCAGTCGATGAACTCGCCGGCGGCGACCCCGATGTCGTTGGAGATGGCGTCCAGCCGGCCGTTGAACCAGTTGAACAGCCAGACGCCGAGCAGGGCCACGGTGATGCCGAAGGCCGTCGCCCACAGCGCCTCGGCGATACCGGCGGCCACGGAGCCGAGGCCGCCGGACCCGCTTTCGGCCATGCCCTCGAAGGCGTTGATGATGCCGAAGATGGTGCCGACGAGCCCGACGAAGGGGGCCGTGGCCCCGGTGGTCGCCAGGATCGCGCTGCCCTTGCGCAGGTCGGCGTTCTCGCCGACGGCGGCGTTGGCCATGGCGCTCTCGGCGGCGTGGATGCCGTGTTCGTCGGGGCGCTGGACGAACTCGGCGAGCCCCCGCTCCAGGATGTGCGCGAGGTAGGCGGCCTTGAATTCGCCCTGCCGCACGATCTCCAGCGCACCGTTGGCGTCGCCTCGGCTGAACGGTTCGTTCAGCGCCACGGCCAGGGCCCGCGACTGGGAGCGCGCCTTGCCCAGCGACCAGGTGCGCTCGATGGCGACGTAGAGACAGCCGATGGCCATGAGCGCCAGCACACTCAGGATGACCTTGACAGGGATGCTGGCCTGGGCCAGCAGTTCGAACAGGTTGGTATCCATGCTCTCCTCGATGGGGGATCGGGTCGGTGGGCCCGGGCTACTTCAAGACGAACTTGAAGGTGAGCTGGAAGGTCGCCTTGACCTTCTTGCCGTCGACCTTCATGGGGTAGAAGCGCCAGGCCATGGCCGCCTTGCGCGCCTCGTCCTGGAACACCTTGGGGCACTTGCTGAGGTCGGTGTCGTAGGGCTTGCCGGACTCATCGATGTAGATCCGGACGATGCACCGCTCCTCCGTCAGCCCCAGGGCCTTGGCGGCTTCGGGGAACTTGGGCGTGGCCTTCCGCTTGGCCTTGACCTCGGACCAGTGGACCGAGCGGACGCCGGTGCCGCCGAGCTGCCCGCCGAGCTGTCCGCCGATGACGCCGCCGACCACGCCGCCGACGACCCCGCCGACGACGCCACCCTCCACGCCGCCCTCGACCCCCCCGGGCTGACCGCCGGCGTCGGCGATGGGTTCGGGGATCTTCTCGGGCAGTTCCTGGATCTCGTCAGGTTCTTCGATCTCCTCCGGCTCCTCCGGTTCATCCTCCTCCTCCGGCTCATCCTGCTGCTGGGATTCGGCGCTGGCGGGCGGGGGAGGGGGGGGT
>RFKJ01000659.1 GCA_003694325.1 Deltaproteobacteria bacterium | reverse complement strand
CCCCGGCTCGAAGGGGTCCGGGGGATGCTTCTTCGACGGGGAGCCGTGACGGTGGGTCTCGCGATGCTGCTGGCGGTGCTGGCGGCCTGCGTCGGCGGGCATCGCGGACCGGGGGAGGACTGCGTCGAGGTCGAGTGCCGGGCTGCCTGGGCGGCCGCCCACTGGCCCGAGGCGAAGCGGCAGGTCCGTGACCTGGTGGCGGCCGAGCAGGACCCGATGGGCCGCGCCCGCATCGTCGAGGCCGTGTTCGAGGCCTGGCCCGGGGAGGCCGAGGCGCTGTGCGGCCTGTTGAGCCCCGGCGTCACGCGGGAGCGCTGTGAAACGGTCCACCAGCGCGCGGACCTGCTGCGCCTGGATCCCGACGACCCGGCGGCGGCCAGCTCCACCGGGGAAGCGGCGTGGATCCTCGCCCCCTCCCCGACGATGCGGCCGGTGGACCTGCCCCCGCCGGTCCCGGTGGATTGTGGACCGGAGGTGCCGGAGCGCTCCTGTCGGTGGTGGACGGCCGGGGAGCGGGCCGGTGCCGGCCAGGTGGGGACGGCGGCGGCGGTCTGCGCGGGGCTGGCGGATGCGCGGTGGCGGGGGGTCTGCCTCGTCGACGTCGTCCGCCGGACCTGCACCCCCGAGACCCCCGAGGGCTGCGGGATGGCGGTGGAGCCGTGCGTCGCCGCCGGTCCGCTGCGGACCCCGTGCCTGATCGAGGTGTCGGGTGCGCTGGCGGCGACGGCGCCGGCCAGCGAGTCGCCGGACCCGAACGGGTGGGCGGCCCTGACCTCGCGACTGCGGGAGGTCGAGCGACGGTTCCAGGACATCGACCCGATGCTCGGCGAGGGGTTCGTCCAGCGGACATGGGCCGAGGCCACCATGCTGGCCTATGGCCAGTCGCGGATTCCGGCGGGTGACCCCCTCGACCACGTGCCGGCCATCGCGGTTCCCCACGTACGGGCGGCCATCGCCTGGCGGCAGGCCACCCAGAAGATGGAAGGCAACCTCCAGGCGCGGGCCGACGCGGTGGGCGCGGCGATGTTGCGGCGCAGCCAGCGGACGGGGGCTCGGCCCATGCCGCGGGGACGGGTGCGCATCGCCGGGTACTGGGCGGAGACCCTGCCGGGAGAGGAGGAATTCGCCTCGATTCCCTACCTGCAGAACGCCCGGCGGGCGTGGTCGGCGGATCCGGATGTCGACCGCCGGCTGTGCGTGCTGGAGGCGTCGGCCCGGGTGATCCCCCTGGACCTGGCGATGCTCGTCGAGGGCCTGGGTGCCGAGGAAGTGGTCGTGCGCTGGACGGCGGCCCGGCTCCTGTCGCAGCTTCGCCCCGACCACGCCGCACTCGCCCATGTCCGCGGCGATTCCGACCCCCGGGTGCGGGCACGGGCCGCACGCCGCTGACCGGTCTGGTCGAGAGCCGCACGCCGCTGACCGGTGTGGTCGAGCCCGGCACCGGCCCGGCACCCGCCGGGATCAGCGCAACGGCAGGACCAGGACCGGCGTGTCCGCCCAGCGAACCACCGATTCGGTCTTGGTGCCGACGATGCGGTCCAGCCAGGAGTCGCGGCCGTGGGTGGCCATGACCACCAGGTCCGCCTTCTCCAGCTCGATCTCGGCGATGACGGCGGCGACGACGTCGCCGAGGTTGTGCGCGACCTGTCGGACGCTGGCTTCGAGGCCCGGAGGGGGCGGTGGAGGCGGCCCGGGGAACCGGGCGCCGGCGTGGACCAGGGTGATGTCGAAGGGGCCGGGGCCGAGCTGGGGCAGCCAGGCGGCGGCGATCCCCAGGGCTTCGGCCGGCGACAGGTCCTGGCCGGTCGGAACCACCACCCGCCGCAGCGCGATGCGGCCGGAGGACGGGTCGACGAAGCCCGGTTCACCGTGGCCGAGAAACAGCGTGGGCAGGGAGCTGGCCCGGTGGATCCGCTCGGCGACGCTGCCGTGGATGAGCTTGTCGAGGCCGCGCCGCCGATGGGTCCCGAGGATCAGCAGGTCGGGCCGGAGGACGCCGATGCGGGAGCGCGTCCCGTCCACCGGGTCGTCGTCGCTGACGTCGTCGAGCACGACGTGGATGCCGAGCTGCTGGATCTGCTCGGGGCCGGCACCCGGGGCGATGCGGCCCCAGCGCTGCAGGAGGCTCCGCACGGCGGGGAGCTGGTCCCAGTAGACGGCGGGCGAGCCCTCGGGGTGGACGTGGATGAGGTGGAGGCTGGCCCGGGCGTGCAACGCGATGGCCAGCCCGTGACTGAAGATGAATTCGCAGCCGTCGGCGAGGTCGGTGGGCAGGGCGATGCTGCGCACCAGCACGTGGGGGGTGGGGTCCATCAGCGCTCCCGATGTGTGGGAGATGGTAGCCGCTCGCAGGGATCGCTGCCCGGGTCCCCGCCCGGCGCGGCGCCGGTTCCCGACGGGATAGGCGCCGGCGGTGCGGCCACGCACCCGGTGGACTGTCCCCGCGGTGTCGGTGGCGTGCCGAGGACGCTGCGATGTGTGGATTCGTGGGGATGGTCGGGGATCGGGATGTCGCCCCGGTCCTGGTGGTCGGCTTGCAGGCCATCCAGCACCGGGGCCAGGACGCCGCCGGGTTGGGGACCAAGGACGGGACCCGGTTCCACTGCGTCAAGGATCTCGGGCTCATCGGGCAGGCGATCCCCCCGGACGCGGTGCCGCGCATGGCCGGACGGGCCGGCATCGCCCACGTCCGCTACCCGACGGCCGGCAGCGTCTCGACTGCCGAGGATGCCCAGCCCTTCGTCACCCGGCGGCCGGGGATCCTGCTGGCCCACAACGGCAACGTCACCAACCTGCCCGAGCTGGCCGACCAGCTTCGGGAGCAGGGGACGACCGTGCTGTCCCAGTGCGATGCCGAGTCCATCCTGCTCGTGCTGGCCCACGAACTGGCGGCGCTGCGACCCGCGGGTCACACCTGCGACGACCTGGTATCCGCGGTGCGCCGGGTCTTCGCTCGGGTCCGTGGGGCCTACTCCGTCGTGGCCGTGCTCGACGTGGACGGCAAGGAGAGCCTGGTCGCCTTCCGCGACCCCCACGGGATCCGGCCGGGGGTGTACGGGACGGACGGTGCGGGGCAATGGATGGCCGCCAGCGAATCCGTGGCCCTGGACGTGACAGGCTTTCGCAAGGTCGATGATCTGCCGCCCGGGGAGATCGTCGTGATGCGCAGCGGAGAGGAGCCCCTGCGCATCCCGGTCGCGCCGGCATCACCCCGCCCCTGCATCTTCGAGCGGATCTACTTCGCCCGGCCCGACAGCATCATGGAGGATGGCCGGGTCAACCGGATGCGGTGGATCCTGGGGCGGGCGGTGGCCCGGCGATGGGCGGCCAAGGGCCTGGAGGCCGACGTGGTCGTCGCCGTGCCGGACACCTCCCGTCCGGCCGCGATGGCCATCGCCGAGGAACTGGGCATCAAGAACCGCGAGGGCTTCATCAAGAACCGGTACACCGGTCGGACCTTCATCATGCCCGACGCCGCCTCCCGGACGGCCGCGCTGCGTCTCAAGCTCAACCCCATCCGCGAGATCTTCGAGGGCCGGCGGGTCATCCTGGTGGACGACTCGATCGTGCGGGGCACCACCATGCGGCGGATCGTCGAGATGCTGCGGGAGCTGCACCCGGCGGCGATCCACCTCATCAGCTTCGCCCCGGCGGTGCGGCATCCCTGCTACTACGGAATCGACATGCCCAGCCACGACGAGCTGGTCGCCGCGGCCTGGCCCAAGGACGAGGTGGAGGAGCGGCTGGCCGCGCAGCTTGGCGTGGACAGCCTGACCTACCTCTCCCTGCCGGCGTTGCGGAAGGTGGCCGGCGACGCCATCTGCGATGCCTGCTTCTCGGGGGAGTACGTGGTGCCGGTGTCGGCCGAGGAACGCGCCGCGATCCTCCGAGATCGGCGCGCCTGAGTCGGCGACCGGGACAGCGGTGACCGAGGAGCCGGTTGCGGGGCGGGAGTCGCGGGTCTCTAGCGCTGGTAGGAGACGGTGACGTCCAGCACGTCCTCCTGCGGCTGGCCGTCGACGAGCGTGGGCTCGAAGCGGGCGCGCAGGACGCGCTTCTGGGCATCGGTGGCCAGCTCCGGGGGACAGTCCTCGACGAGGACCTGGCTGGCCTGCCCGCCGCGGGTCACCCGGGCGCGGAGGTGGCAGGTGGTGTCGGGCAGGCCGGCCTTGCGGGCGGCCCGGGGCATCCGGCGAACGAGGGGGGCGACGAGGCCGCCCTCGTGGACGAGGCGGAGGCCGGGCCGTCCGGCGAGACCGGCCCGGGCTGCCTCGACCCCGGGGTCCAGCTCGGCGTGGAGGGTCATGGTGGACAGGGGAGCGCTGTAGCGCACCACGAAGGTGACGGTGACCCGGGTGGCCTCGGCGCCGGCGAGGGGGGCGAAGCGCCAGCGGCTCGCGGCGTCGATGGCGTCGATGCGCATGGCTTCGGGGCAGTCGTCGGCGTGATCGACGTGGCCACCATCGGCCGCGATGTCCATGACCACGGTGCAGCGCAGGGTCTCGGTGTCGTCGGTGAGCCAGGCGGGATCCTGTCGCGGCAGGTCCCAGGCGACGGCGGCGGCATCGACCGGATCGCCCCGGATCGGCTGCGGGGGGTCGAGGGCGATCCCGTCGAGGGCGAACGCCTCGAGGGCGCAGGCGGAGAGTGGCAGGAGCAGGGAGAGGAGCATGGGGAGCCGGCGGGCGGGGGCGTCGAGCCGGAGCGTATCGCGACTCCCGCCGGTCCAGGGGGAGGGAGACGCTTCCGGCCCGGCTTCGCGGGCGGCACCCCGTCGACCCGGCGGGGAGGTGCGGCGGTCCGGGTTCGCGGCAACGTGCCTCGGAGGCCGGGCTTGCGCCAGCCGGCGCTGGCCCATATGGCGCACGGCCGTCCCGAACCTGGAGTCACCATGCCCCGTTCGCTCACCACCCTCGTCGCCCTGTTGCTCGTGAGCTGTGCCGAGCCCGTCTCCCCGGGAACGGATGCCGGGCCCCGCCGTCTCCTGGTCGCGCCGGCGGATGGCGCCGAGCTGGACGACCCGAGCTGGGACCCCGACGTCGAGTTCCACGCGACGCTGTCCAGCATCCAGCTCGCCATCGACGCCGCCAGCCCCGGGGACACGGTCACCGTGCCGCCGGGCGTCTACGTCGAGGACATCACCATGGCCCCCGGGGTGACCGTCGATGGCGCGGGCCGCGGTGAGACCTACATCGTGGGGACCGTCACCTTCGGGCCGTCCACCGACGCCGACACGGTGCTCCAGGACGTCGCGGTGTACTCGGCGGGGTACTACAGCACCGGGGTGGCCTACCTCGACCAGGGGATCGTGTTCGACGGAGGCCAGGGTCGGGTCTCGGACAGCGCGGTGTACTACGCCGAGCACGGCGTGTTGGTGCAGTCGACGTCGGGGGTCACCATCGACAGCGCGCTGCTCGCCTACAACTGGTATGGCGTGGGCATCGACGACAGCATCGACGTCACGGTGGCGAACAGCCTGGTGGGCGCCAACCCGGCCGGGGGGATCTACGGGCTGGGGAGCAGTGGTGGGCAGATCATCCACAACACGCTGGTCGGCAACGCCTTCGGTGGGACCGAGTCCTACCTGACGGGCGCCATCTCGGTGGGAGATGGCGTCGCCATGCAGATCCACAACAACATCATCACCGGCAACTACTACGGCCTGTACTGCTATGCCTGCGCCGGTGACTGGTCGGCCAACGACATCTGGGGCAACACCACCGACTACGTCGGGGACGCCTCGGCGGCCTCGACGGACATCAGCGAGGATCCGCTGTTCGAGGATGCCGCCAACGGCGACTACCGGCTGTCGTCATCCTCGCCGGCCATCGACGCGGGGACCGACGCCTACACCACGGCCGCCGACTACTTCGACAACGAGCGGCCCCAGGGGGCGGGCGTCGACATCGGGTTCCACGAGTATGCGAGCAGCAGCTACCAGCTCGTGATCAGCGAGGTCATGGCCAACGCCGCGACCGAGGACACCGGCGAGTTCATCGAGGTCTACAACCTCGGGAGGCGACCGGTCGACCTGGCGGGCTTCGTGGTCACCGACGGCGACGACGTCGACACGTTGCAGGCCTACGGCGGAAGTTCCACCGTCCTGGCCCCCGGGGCCTACGCATTGATCCTCGATGCCGACTACGCCGATGACTACAGCATCCCGGACGACACCGTGCTGCTGACGGTCGGCGACACCCGGCTGGGCAACGGACTCACCACCAGCGACGAGGTCACGCTGTACGAGACCGATGGGACCACCATCGCCGCCTCCTTCAGCTACCCGGCCGATCCCGGTGACGGGGTGTCGATGGAGGCCTACGACCTTGAGACCGGAGATGCGGCCGGCAACTGGCGGGCCAGCGTGTGTGCCTCGGGCAGCAGCCCGGGCGCGTCCCACTGCTTCCCGGAGTCGGGCGATCCCAGCAGTCTCATCATCACCGAGGTGCTGGCGGACGCGGTCGACGAGTCCACCGGCGAGTACGTGGAGCTGTACAACCCCACCGACACGGAGATCGACGCCTCGGGTCTGGTGATCGCCGACGGCGGGGGCTTCACCGACACCCTGACCGGCTTCCAGGGGGGCTCGACCATCATCGGGCCGCATGCCCACGCGCTGATCCTGGACGGGCAGTACACCTACGACTACTTCCTTCCCACCGCGGTGACCCTGCTCACGGCCGGGACCACCATCGGCAACGGGCTGTCCAACGCAAGCGACACCGTCACCCTGTACGCCGCCGATGGGGCCACGGTGATCGACACCTTCAGCTTCCCCGGCGAGACCAGCGACGGGGTCAGCCACGAGAAGATCGACTACACCGCCGGTGACGTGGAGTCGAACTGGGCCGACGGGGACAGCGCCTGTACCCTCGGTCGGAGCCCGGGGCGCCGCAACGGGGCGGCGGGCGGCGTCTGCTCCCCGCTGGTGATCACGGAGGTGATGGCCAACCCGCTGGACGAGGCGACGGGCGAGTTCGTCGAGATCTGGAACGCCGGCGGCGACGACGTCGACCTCGCCGGGCTGATGATCACCGACGGCGACCAGGAGGACATCATCGCGCCCTTCGGGGGCGGCAGCACGGTGCTCCCGGCCGGCAGCCGGGCCATCGTGGTCGACGACGGCTATGCCGGCGAGTATGGCCTCGACGACGGGGTCGTGGTGGTCAGCTCCGGGGACGCCAACCTCGGCAACGGGCTGTCCACCTCGGATGTCGTCGGGCTGTACGACACCGACGGCCAGAGCCTCATCGACGCGTTCCTGTTCCCCTTCAACCCCGGCAACGGGACCAGCGCCGAGAAGATCGACGAGGGCAACACCACCGGGATCGACGACGCCGACAACTGGACGGGGAGCACCTGCGCGTCGGGCAGCAGCCCGGGAGTGGGCAACTGTGCGGCCAGCGGCAGCTCGGCCATCGTCGAGAGCGACCTGGACCTGGTGATCAGCGAGGTCATGGCCAACCCCCTCGACGAGGGGACCGGCGAGTTCATCGAGCTGTACAACGCCGGGACCACCGACATCGACCTGCTGTACATGGTGGTGTACGACGGGGACGCCCTGGACACCATCCTGGGATGGGCGGATCCCTACGACACGGTCCTGGGGGCCGGCGAGTACGCCGTGGTGCTCGACTCCGACTACGCGGGCGAGTACAGCATTCCGGCCGGGGTGCTGGTGGTGACGACGGACGATTCCACCATCGGTTCGGGCCTGGCGACCAACGACGAGGTCTACCTGTTCGAGTCCGACGCTGCGGCGCTGATCGACAGCTACACCCACCCCTTCAACCCCGGCAACGGCGTCAGCGTCGAGAAGGTCGACCTGACCGGCGGTGACACCGAGGACAACTGGACCGCAAGCTCCTGCGGCTCCTCCCCGGGCACCACGAACTGCCTCTGAACCGGCTGAGGAGACCGAGATGGCTTCCATGACGAGACTGGCCCTGCCGCTGCTGATGCTCCCTCTCGCCCTGGCCCTGGCCTGTGGAGACAAGGGCGACGACTCCGGCGGGGGCGCGGACGGCGGCGGTGGAGACGGTGGAGCGGCCGACGGTGGCCTGGCCGACGGTGGCCTGGCCGACGGTGGCCTGGCCGACGGTGGTTCGGCGGATGGCGGCGCGGATGGAGGCGCGACCGGGGCGTTGGTGTCGCTGGACGTGACCGCCTCCGATGTCGACATCACGACCCGGGATGTCACCACCGTCACGGTGTGGGGCACAACCGACGATGGAACCAGCGTCGACGTGACGGAGATGGCGACGCTGACGTCGTCGGACCCCGACGTGCTGCGCATCTACGCCGAGCCGGAGATCCAGCCGATCGGTGGAGGGACGGCCGAGGTCATCGCCAGCCTGGACGGGCTCGAAGACTCCGTGGCGATCTCGGTGACCCTGTCGGTGGTCCAGCCGGGTGACCTGGTGATCAACGAGGTGCTGGCCAGTGGCGCGGTCGACGGGGATCCCAACGGGGATGGGGTGACCGACGAGCTGGAGGATGAGTTCATCGAGCTGGTGAACGTGGGTGGCGCCTCGGTGGACCTGTCGCAGGTCACGATCACGGACCAGGACTTCCCCGGGTTGCCGCGTCACACCTTCGCCGACGGGACGATGTTGCGGGCCGGTGAAGCCATCGTGGTGTTCGGGGGCGGGGACGTGTCGGGCCTGTCGGTGCCCAACGCCCGGTTCGTGACCGCCGTCAACGACGATCCCGGCACCGAGAACATGCTGGCGCTCACCGACGCCGGTGACCGCATCACGGTGGCGATGGCGGACGGCACCGTCCTGGCGACCCTCGCCTGGGGGACGGCCGACCTCACGGGCTCGGTGCCGGCGGTGGCCGATGCGAGCCTGACGCGGTCACCCGACGTGACCGGGACGACCTGGGTCGACCACTCCACCGTGAGCAAGGCGGCCTATTCGCCCGGCACGCGGAGCACGGGGGCAGAGTTCGAAGGCCCGGACGGGGTGTACGGCGGTTGAGCAGCCCGGCGGGTGGTCGGGCGGAACGGCCCGGCTGCGCGCGCCGGCAGCGACCCCGCGGCACTGGCGGATGGCCGGGTCGGCGCGCTACGTCCTGGACAACCGCAGCCCCGGGTCCTGTTCGTGCTTCCTCCCGACTGGCAGACCATCGACTCGCTGGCCACCCTGTTCATCGCGGTGGCCCAGGCGGACGCCCCGGTCGATCGCAAGGAGCTGGACGTCATCCGCGCCCGGTTGGAGGCCCTGTTCGCCAAGGCACCGCCGGGGCGCGCCGACGACGCCATCCAGCGGGCGATCGAGCACCTGATCCTGCAGGTCGTGCCGGGCGTGGAGCGGAGCCCCTGGGAATGGCTGCAGGTCCACTGCCGACTGCTGGCCGATGTCTATGGGCTCGAGGTGCTGCCGAGCCTGGTGAAGATCCTGGCCCGCGTCACCCGGGCCTCGGGCCGGGCCACCGCCCCCGAGGTCGAGCTGGCAGCGGCCATCGCGGCAGAGTGGGGGCTGCCCGACCTCGCCGCGGCCATGCGTCGGCAGTTCCGGCGCGCCGAGCTGCGGCGGATCGGGAAGGAGTGACCGAGCCGCCGCCCGTCCCGGGGGGGGGGGGGACGGGCCTCAGTCGGTGACCGGGACCTCCACGCGAACCTCGATGTCGGGCTGGATCCGCAGCACGCCCAGCGGGGCGCTGTATGGCGTGATGCCGAAGTCGGGCTGGTGGAGGGTCACGGTGCAGACCAGGTGGTCGCCGACCCGGTCGGCCTCGAAATCGATCTCCCTGCTGACCGGTGGAATGGTCAGGGTCCCGGTTCCCTCGATGCCGTCCTCGGTGCGCTCGAGGTCCTCGCATTCGAAGGTGATCGCCTTGGGATCGTGCTTCTTGAACACAGACCGGCGGATGTTGTCGATGATGTCGCGCTTGTCCTTGTCCGAGAGCTTGCCGGGGACGACTTCGCCGTCCTGGAGCGCGCCGACCACCTCGAGGGAGGTGCCGTCGAACTCGGCGTGGATCGCCTCGTCCTCGATCTGGATGGAGAACCGGCCGACGCGCAGCTCGATGTCGTGGCCGACGCGCGACAGCAGGCCCGACTTGAACACGCGGATGGTGCAGGAGGCGGCCGGGGGCCGGTAGACGGTCATCAGTACCTCCGGGCGATCTCGCGCCCGATCTTGTGGGCGAGCGCCCAGATCGTGAGCATGGGGTTGACCCCCGGAGTGCTCGGAAACAGGCTGGCGTCGGTGACGTAGAGGTCGTCGACCCCGTGCACCGAGCCGTCGCTGGCGGTCGCCGAGCGGTCGGGGTCGGCACCCATGGCCATGGTGCCGAAGATGTGGTTGCTGCCGCTGGGAACGGCGTGGACGTCGATGCGCGCGGTGCGGAGCGTGGCGACCTCGTCCGGCCCGCGCAGGGTCGGGGGGAGGCCGTGGATGCCGGGGTAGACCTTGGTGGCGCCGGCGGCGAAGAACATCTCGCATAGCGTCGCCGTGGCCTGCTGGAGGCGGCGCAGATCGGCCATGCCGAGATCATAGTGGATCGAGGGGCGCGCGGCCCCCCGGCGTTGCCGCACGTGGCCGCCGCTGTCATCGCCGCTGACCCAGGCATCCCAGGTGGCGATGTGCCGGTAGCGGGCGAGCGCCCGCTTGAGGGGACGGCCGAAGCCGGGCATCCGGAACGCCATCAAGGCGGGGTCGGCCCACAGCGCCTCCAGCTTGATGCCATAGGGAAGCAGGTCGAGGACGTGCATGCCCTGGGTGGCGCCGGACCAGGGGTGGACGGGCTCGGGGAAGTCGCCGGCCACCACCGTGCCGGGGTGCATGCGGAGGTTGGCCCCGATGGCGGGTCGGGTCAGGCCGCTGCGCTGGCAGATGGTCGGCGTGGCGATGACGCCGGCCGCCAGCACCACGGCCCGGGCGAGGATCCGCACCGTGTGGCTGCGCTGCCCGGTGCTGGGATGCACCACGAAGCCCTCGATCCCGGCGGCGCGGCCGTCGCGGAGAATGACCCGGTCGCACTGGACGGAGGTGTAGACCCGGCCGCCGGCTTCGATCAGCTCGGGCACGCCGCGGCGGTCGTGCGACAGCTTGGCGCCATTGCGGCACCCGTACAGGCAGCCGCCGGAACCGAGGCAACCCTGCTCGTTGCGCAGGATCGGGGTGGCCTGCAACCCGACGGCGGCGGCCCCCTCGGCGAACAGCCGGTTGCGCGGTCCGAGCACCGCGTCCTCGACGACCCGCACTCCCATGAAGGCTTCGACGGCGTCGAAGTGTGGCGCGAGGTCGGCCCCGAGGAGTCCCTCGACTCCGTGGTCCTCTGCCCACGACTCCAGCGCCGCATCCGTGGCGCGGAGACAGATGGCGCTGTTGATGACGGTGCCCCCTCCGAGGACCCGCGCCTGCATCGTGGGCGCGATGATGTTGCCGCGGGTGGTGCGCATGCCCGAGTCCCACAGCAGCCGGGTCATCGTCATGCCCCCGTCACGGCTGAGGTCCGCGCGGCGAGCGACCGGACCGGCCTCGACCAGGATGACCCGCCGGCCGGCCCGGGCCATCTCCAGGGCGGCGATGACGCCGCCGGGACCGGAGCCGACGACCACGACGTCGCAGTTGTCGCGGATGTCGCCGCGGTAGTCGCCGTACTCGAACAGGCCCTCGGGTCGTCCCATGAACCGGTTGGGACGGGGCGGGGCGGGGAGCGCGCGGATCTCCTCGGCGGCCCGGACCTCGTCGACCCCGGCGGCCACCCGGCGGAGGAACTCCATGGGGGCGTCGGGATCGGGGGCGGCGGTGACGCCCACCTCGGCGTTGACCCGGTCGCTGCCGAACCAGGCCATCAGGTAGATGGACCGGAGCCCTTCGAAGATCATGCGCCGGCTGTAGGTGGGTGACTCCTCCCACCCTCGCAGGAACTCGGCGATCACGTCGGCGTCGGCATCGGCGAGGCTCTGCCGGTGCAGCGCCATGAAGCTCCGCTCGAAGAGTTGGAACAGGCCGCGGAGCTGGGTGCGCTCGAAGGGGAGCGCAAGCGCCAGCAGCTTGTCGAGGTAGTCGACGACGTGGGCGTCGTGACCGTCGGGCAGGCCCCGGGCCTCGCGCGGAAACATGGCCTGCCCGATCGCGCGGGCGATGCGCGCCTCGGGTGCCGTGAGTACACCCATCATGGACTCCAGTGGCGGGCCCCGCGATGTGCGGGGGGGCTCAGCCGAGGGTGAGGTCCGACCAGCCGACCATGCGCTTCTTCGACGGGTCCCACAGCTTCAGGCGCAGGCAGGCGGCCACGTCCCGCGGGTGCCAGCTCGTGCGTCCGGGGTTCTGCAGCTCGGGGATGGCGGCCATGGCTTCGGGCAGCCGGTAGAAGGGGATGCGGTGGTTGAGGTGGTGGACGTGATGGTAGCCGATGTTGCCGGTGAACCAGTGCATGATGGCGGGCATGTCGAACATGCTCGACGCCTCGAGTGCGGCACCGGTGTAGGTCCAGCGCTGCCGGTCCGAGAACCGGGCTTCGGGGTAGTTGTGCTGGGCGTAGAACAGGTAGCTGCCGGCCGCGCAGGCGATGGCGACCACCCCGACGACGCCGGTCAACGCCGACGTCCAACCCAGGGTCGCGGCGACGAGGCCGATGAGACCGAAGTGCAGCGCCAGCGCCAGGATGTTGGGCCAGTGGGTCTTCGGGCGCCGGAAGAAGGCCGCGCCGATCATGCCGGCCATGAAGATGGTCACGTAGCCGAAGAGGATGAACAGGGGGTGGCGGGCCATCTTGTAGGTGCGCCGTTCCCGGGGCGTCATCCGCCGCCACATCCGGGTGGTCACCACCGGGTAGGAGCCGATGGCGGTGCCGGGGAGCTTGCAGTTGTTCTTGTGGTGGTAGTCGTGGGTTTCGCGCCAGACCGGTGGCGGGGCGAGAGTCCACAGCCCGATGAGCCACATGATGGCGTGGCCGGCCCGGCTCTTGACGAAGACCGCCCCGTGGAGGGCATCGTGGTAGATGATGAACAGCCGGACCGTCAGCAGCGCGGCCAGGACCATGCCGACGAGCTTCAGGGCCAGCCAGGGGGCGGCCAGGGCCATGGCCTCGGCCGCGGCGAAGCAGGCGAGGCTGATGAGGAGTTCCCTCCAGCTTCGGGCGCGGTCCTCGACGGCGAAGGGCTTGGTGGCCTTGATGAGTTCCGGCCCGTCGCGGAGTCGGGTACCGGCTTCGCTTGTCGGAGCTTCGGCGTTCATGGTGGGGGCTCGGGGAGGAGGGGGCGAGCGGAGGCCGCGCACTGGCGCCCGACGGGGGCAGGCTACCCGCAGTCGGCTGCGCAGGTGGCGGCGAGTCGACCGTCGGTGAGCTGGACGGAGGTGTCGTCGTCGGCGTAGGCGGTGATGTCGAAGCACACGCCGAGCAGGTCGCCGGCTCGGGTGAGGAGGAGGTTGCCGTCCCCTTCGTCCCGGGCGGCGTAGCTGCCGGTGCTGTCGGAGGGGTAGGCGGCGATGAAGCTCCCGCTTCCGATGGCGACCTGCGCCGTCGCGTCGCTGGCCAGCCGTTCGGTCAGGGGGGGATCGCTGGTGCTGGCCACCACCGTCAGCCGCCATCCATCGGCGTCGGCGGTGGTGACCTGCACCGAGTCGCCGGCCCACGACCAGAGCACGTCGGTGGTGCGCCATTCCTGGCCGTCGATGATCGCCTCCCCGGTGCCCGCGTCCACGCCGTCCGGATCGCAGCGGTCGGCTGCGGCGCAGGCGAAGCAGAGCAGGGTGACCGGCAGTGAGAACACGTCGACCTCGGGTCCATGATCTCGGACCGCACGCTATATCCCGAACGGGTACGGCCCGCGCTGCGGCCGCGGGGCGCGGGGCTTCGCGGTCAGTGCGAGGCCGTCTCCTCGGCCATCGGCGGCGGGCCGTCCAGCGTCGCGGCATCGTTCTGGAGGACCTGGGTGCGCAGCCGCTCGATGATCGTCTCGGGCACGGTGGCCGGGTCGATGGTGTAGAGCTGCTGCTCGCCGGTGATGCCGCGGATCTTGATGGGCGGGAGGGCCTGGGCCGGGATCCACGGCGCGATGGCGTCGCGGGTCTCGCGGTCGATGATGATGCTGGTCCCGAGGTCGCGGTTGAGGTTCTCCAGCCGGGCGGCGAGGTTCACCGCGTCACCGATGACGGTGTACTCCATGCGCTGCATGGAGCCGATGTTGCCGGCGATCACGGTCCCGCTGGCGATGCCGGCGCCGATTCGAAGGCCCGAGGCCACGTTGCCGACCTCGAAGCGGCGCCGACGGACGGCCGCCACCATCTCCAGCGCGGTGAGCACCGCGCGCAGGGGGGCGTGGTCCCGATCGAAGGGGGCGCCGTACACCGCCATGAGGCCGTCGCCGACGAACTTGTCGAGGGTTCCGCCGTACCGGAACACGATGTCGACCATCTCGGTGAAGTACTCGTTGAGGAGCCGGACGATCTCGGCTGCGTCGGTCCCCTGGGACATCGCGGTGAAATTCCGGATGTCGGTGAACAGGATGGTCGCCGGGCGCTTGGAGCCCCCGAGCTCGAACCCGCTGTCGTCGCCGACGACGGCGTCGGCGAGCTCCTCGCCCAGGTACTTCGACAGCCGGTCCTTCTGCCGCTGGAGGGCGGCCCGGTTTCGGGATTCCTGGTGGGCCCGGCGCATGAGGCGTCGGGCGATGCTGGCCAGGACGGCGGCGGCGAGCCCCGACATCGACATGAACACGATCCGCATCGTCTCGTCGGCGATGTTGATGGCGTTCACCCCCCAGACGCTCTGGGTCGCCACCTCGACCCGCGCGGTGCTGACCACCCACCACAGCACCAGGCTGCTCAGGGTCGCGGTGACGAAGGTGGCGTAGATGCAGGCGGCGACGTTGTAGCGGAGCCCGGCCGCCATGGTCCACAGCACCAGGACCAGCGGGAAGAAGCTGTCGAAGTACTCGATGACGCCGCTGTGGTTGGCATCGCAGGCCAACGCGGCGAGGTGGACCACGCCGATGTCGAAGGCGATGGTGACGTACTTGAGCCAGGGGACGTACCGATCCCGGTTGGACCGAAAGAACAGGAACAGCACGCCGCAGGCGGTCAGCAGGAGGATGCCCTGCAGGAGGAAGATGCGGTTCGCCGCCGGGGTGTTGATGTCGGCCGCGGCGATGGCCATCAACAGCCCCAGGGTGCCGTAGACGAAGCGGATGCGGTTGGTCAGTCGTTCTCCCGCCATCTCCTGCGCGCGCAGGAGTGCCCGGACCTCAGCGTCGATGGGGAGAGGGGGAGAGGAGGCCATGACTGCGCAGCTTCGCCTGGGCTGTGCGGATGGAGCGGACGCACAGGCCGGTCGTCAGCTCCGAGCTGGCATGGTAATCGATTCGGGCGAGGATCTTGCCGGGCATCAGGTAGAAAGGCTCGGCCGACCACGAGCCGTCGGGGTGCTGGGACTCCTCCAGGAAGCGCAGGCCGGCCTGCAGCCGGTCGGGGTCGCCGCCGTGCAGCGCCAGGCCCTCGAGTCGGCAGGCCGTGTCCTGGGGGCTGCCCCAGCTTCCATCCAGGCGCTGGCTGGTGGCGATGCGGTCCACGACCACGTCCCGGGTGGCGGCGACACGGGGAGAGAGGGGGTCGGTCGGCCGGGCAGCGAGCCAGGCCCGGGCGAATCGCAGGAAGCACAGCTCGCTGTAGGCCGGGGTGTAGTAGAAGTCGTCGGGCGCTCCCTCGGCGACGAAGGAAGCGGCAACGATCGGCACATTGGCGCGCACGATGTCGTCGGTGCCGGGCAGCTCGGCCACCAGCAGCCCGGTGAGGGCCGTGGTGCGCGCGGTGGCGCAGTCGTTGCTGGCGAACTCCCAGGCCGGGCCGTGGATGCTGCGGCCGCCGCCCGGGGCGGTGTAGAACCAGGTCGGGATGCGTCCGTCTTCACCGAGGCTGGCCCGGAGAAAGAGGACCCAGCCCAGCGCCTTGTCCCGGTCGAGGCCCCCGCAGGTGGCGGCGAGCTGCAGCATGAGGCCCAGCGAGTCGGCGTCGGGCGGGATGCCGCGCCAGAAACCCTCGCGGAGGTCGGGCTCTCCGTCGGGGCCGAGGGGCGCGTACCACCGCAGCTCGTCGGGCAGCGAGGCGAGGAGGGCCCGGATCCGCCGGGCGCGGTCGATCCCCGCTTCGTGCAGCGCCTGGAGCAGCAGTCCCTCCTGGAACCAGCAACTGACGAGCGCGGCTTCGTGGTCGCCGACCCCCCAGCGCTGGACCTCCCAGGTGCTGCGACCGCCCCCCGGTCGCTCGACGAAGGCCACCGCCGCCGCCACGGCCCGGTCGAGGCAGGCGTCGTCGGGGGGATGGCCGTGCGGCCGGCAGGTGGCCACGAGGTGCTTGAACCGGGCCGCGCCGTCGACGTGGGCCATGCCTCGGTCCATGGCATCGAGCCAGGCCCTTAGCGCCGGAACGTCGGGGCAGGTTCGGCGGGCGTCGGCGAGGGCGGCGTCCCAGGCGTCGCGCGCCGAGGCCAGGGCGTCGTCGCTCCCCAGCACGGCGTGGAGTTCCAGGCGCCGGGGGAGGGGTTGGCGGACGCCGGCCAGCGCCAGGCGGATGGCCGGGCCGCACGCGGGATCGGCGAGCTGCCGGTCCAGCAGGACGTTGGATTCTGCGTGGAGCAGGGCGGCGTCGTCGGGGTCCAGCCAGCGCCGCACCCGGGCCTCGGCGAGGCGCACCACCAGGGACAGCGCGCGGACTCCGCCGGCGTCCAGCGCAACGCCCGCGTGCGCCAGCGGCAGGCGGAACAGCAGGTCCACGCAACCCCGGGGGCCATCGATCAGCGCGTCGGGATCCACCCCGAGGGCGCCGGCGGCCACCAACCCCGCCGGGCCCAGCGATGGAAGCTCCACCATCAGGCCGATCCGGTCAGCCTCCGGCAGGCCCATCCGGTGGGCCAGGGCCCGCGCCCACCCGCCCAGGGGAGGACGAAGCGGGGGGCGGGCCGGCATGAGCCTGTCCCGCAGGGGGGCCGCCAGCCCGGTGGGGACCACGGTCCATGCTGCGGGATCCACCGCGTCGGGCCAGGGCGCCGGCCACGGCCCGAGCAGCGGCCAGGCGTCGGTCAGCTCGCGGCCTTGCGATCGGCGAAGGCGGCGTCGAGCCCCTTCGCCGCGGCGGCAGCAGCCTCGGGGTCGAGGTTGGTGAGCTGGTCGATCAGCTCCTGGTCGACCTCGTAGCCCTCCGCGGCGATGGTGCCGGCCGGATCGGCCAGCAGCCGTGCGCGGAACTCGTCATCGATGACCGCGCGACCAATCAGTTCTTCCTTTCCCTTGGACATGTGCACTCCCTTGTCCCCCGACGTGGGGGCGTGCCAGGATGTGGGGACCCGCATCCGTGTCCCAAGATAGCACCGGCGGGAGTTCATGTGACGAGCTGGGCGAACAGTGCGCGGAACGCCTCGGCGCGGACGCGCTCCATGACGGCGATGCGCTGGTCCACCCACTGCGCGAGGCCGGGAACTCCCGCCAGGGGGGCCCGGTCCCGCGCGGCCTCGAGCTCGGCCCGGGCCTCGGCGTGGATCCGGTCGAGGCCCCCCTCGACGTAGAGGGCTCGCCGGACGTGGTCGGCCCCGTGTTCCGCTCCCATGCGGGCCAGCACCAGGCTCTGGTTTCCGTTGCGCAGGTCCTTCTCCACGTCGATGGCGTCGGTGACGAGCTGGTGGGCGGCGGCGAGCCGGGTGACGATGGTGTCGAGCGGGCCGAGCGTCTCCGGAGCGACCGGCGCGGCGAGGGCTGCCGCCGGCAGGACCAGCGGCGCGGTGCGTTGAAGGAGCACGGCCTCGGTGGCGCGGTCGATCACCCCGTCGGATGCGCCCAGGGCGGAGTCGAGGGCCATGGCCTCGGCGTAGGCGGTCCACCGCGCCTCGAACAGGGAGGCGAAGGCGGCGGCGCCACCGGCGAGCTGCATGCAGAGCCGCTGGTGACGGGCCCCGAGGGCCTCGGCGAGCATGAGCTGGCCCGCATCCCCCGCCGCCGTGCCCTCGTCGAGCAGGTCATCCTGGATGCGGACGTGGAGGTAGCCGGCTGCTGCGCTCTCGGCGGCGTCGAGCATGGCGTCCTCTCCGCGAGCCCGGACCCGGGGATCTCCTTGGAACTGCCACAGCGGCAGCTCGAGCACCGGCAGGGCCAGGGGGTGCCCGAAGTAGTCCTGGTCCAGGCGCAGCCGGTGCCACAGCGCCTCCCATGCCTGCCGGAGGGTCGGACCGAGTCCGCCCCCCCACCGGGCGAGGCGTTCGCGGATGATCCCGCGCAGATCCTCCGGGCGCATCACGACCTCCTCGTCCAGCGCCGGATGGTACCGTCATCCCCGACGCGATGGCGAACAATCCCCACCAGCGTGGCCTCGAGCTGTTGATCCGCACGCGCGGCCCCGACGGTCAGGACTCCATCGAGATCAAGGTCTACCGTCCCGACCGTGCCTTCCTGCGGATGCGGCCGGTGCGCCGGGCGGACCTGCGCATCGACGAGAACGTCATCGACGAGGAGGGGGGCCGGGTCCACGTGCTGCACCTGGTCGACAGCGGGCGGCACCTGCAGCTCAGCGAGTCCGAGTACGCGGTGTGGCGCCGGATGGACGGCCGCCACAGCATCCAGGACCTCGCCGCCGCCCTGGTCATCGAGTACGGTCGGTTCGACTTCGACGAGATCCGGCGCACCCTGGGGCGGTTGCGGGGTGCGGGGTTGATCGACGAGCGGCCACCCGGCGTGATTCGCCACCGGGACGTCGACACGGGGAGACCGGTGCGGAGCCTCGCCCGGCGGATCATGGAGCTGGATCTCCGCCGCGAGGGTGTGGATGGACTGTTCTCGGCGTTGCACCGTCCACTTCGGCCACTGTTCGGCTGGCCGCTGGGGATCCTCGGCGCGGTGGTCACCTTGGGGGGCAGCGCGGTGTACCTGGGG
>RFKJ01000658.1 GCA_003694325.1 Deltaproteobacteria bacterium | reverse complement strand
GCGCAGGCGCGCGGACGGGGTGCCCGTCGGTGCCCAGCCTACTCGTCGAGGAGCAACACCGGGACCTGCCCGGCACCGTCCCGAACGTTGCCGAGACTGCCGGCCGTCAACCGGCAGAGAAAGCCGGCCAGCTCGCCGCGGACGACGAACGGATCGAGGCTCACGGTGCGTTCGCCGAGGGCATGGTCGGCCCGGGCATCGGGGAATCGCGCGGTCCAGGTGGGGACCCGACGCTGCACGACGTGGTGGGTGGCCCCGTCCACCGCCGCCCGCCAGGTCGCCTCGTCGACCTCCCAGCCCAGCACCACCCCGGCCCCGCCGTGGGAGGCCAGCGGCTTGATCGCCCAGCGGTGCCGCTGCCCGCGGATCCGCGCCCGGAGCCGGGCCGGCGCGCCGGTGCCCGGCCGGTCGAGCAGCAGGCCGGTCCAGGGGACGGTGGCGTGGATGGTGGCGACCACCTCGGCGGGCAGGCGCGCGTGCAGCTCGGGGGCGTGCAACAGGGCGAACAGGCCCTTGCCGTGCAGCAGGCTGCTGCGGAAGGAGTTGACCACGCACACATCGCCGGCCCGGTAGGCGTCGAGGAGCGCGGAGCAGGGCTCGGGACGGGCCAGCAGGTCGTCCACCAGGAGGCGGCGATAGACGATGTCGATGGCCTGGCCGTCGCCCACCAGGCGCCCCCCCTCGTACTGCAGGGCGTCGGGGGACAGCACCAGGAGGGTCGCTCCCTCCTCCTCAAAGAAGCGCCGGAACAGGTGGAACTCCGGCGCCGTCGGCTGGTCGAGCCAGTCGACGATGGCCACCACGGGACGGTGCCCGTGGCCGCCGCGCCGTCGCCAGGTGTCCAGGATGGCGACGACCGCCCGCCGGGCCGGGTCGAAGGGCCGGAGGCGGCGGCCGACCGCCGCAGTCAGCGGGTGCTCGAGGAACAGCCGGGCCAGGGCGGCGTCGTAGGCCATCCCCGCCGGGGGTTCGGCGTTCAGCTCGACGAAGGCCGGGGTCGGCTGCCCGTCCTCGCTCCGCACGAGGAAGCTGTCGAACCGGGCGAGGACGGCAGCGCTGTCGAAGCCGGGCTCCACCGCCGCCAGGGCGATGGCCCGCGGATCGACGCCGATGCGCACGGCGAGGCTGTCCGGTCGCCCGTCCAGGCCGTCGGCGACGATCATCTCCCGGGCGGTGCGCACCGCCACGTGCAGGTGCCGCAGCGCCCGCCGGTAGGACCGGACGATGGCGGCATCCACCACCATCGGCTGGGGGGTGACGCAGAGGGGCCGATCGCCGTAGATCACCCCCGCGGCCGAGACCCGGTCGAGGAAGTCCGCCGTCCACTCGGGGTGGGCATCGAGGGCGGCCTGCCAGTCGGCCGCGAATCGAAGCAGCGACGATGGGCACCGGTAGGGACGCACCCCACCAGGATATGGGCCCGGCTTGACGCGCGCCAGTGACCGGACGCGCCCGTGGAGTCCTCGTGTCCCCGTCGTCCCCACCTGCCGCTGCCGCGACCGACCCCCAGCCGGTGGGCAACGAAGCGGTGCTCCGCCGGCTCATCGAGACCTACCACGCCGATCGCCTGCACCATTGCTTGATCCTCGAAGGTCCGCGCGGCGTGGGGAAGGCGGCCGCGGCTCGCCGCCTGGCGATGCTGGTCAACTGCGATGGTCCCGCCGAGCTGCTGGGACCCCGGACCACCCCCTGTGGAGAATGCTGGTCCTGCCGGCACATCGCCCGCGGAGAACATCCCGACATCATCGAGATCGGGCTGGACCCCGAGCGGGCCACCCCCATCATCTCGGTCCGCCAGGCCCGGGCGCTGCTCGGCGCGTTGCAGCTCCACCCGTTCCACGCCCGGCAGCGCTTCGTGATCATCGATCCGGCCGACGCCATGACCCAGGAGGCGGCCAATGCCCTGCTCAAGACGCTGGAGGAGCCGCCGACCCGTACCGGGTTCATCCTGATCACCGAGCGCACCAGCGACCTGCTGCCCACGGTCCGATCGCGCTCCCAGCGGGTCCGGTTCGGACCGGTGGAGGTCGAGCGGGTGGCGGCCTGGCTCGACCTCGACGATCCCCGCCGGGCGTGGGAGGCGGCAGTCCTCTCCGATGGCTGCCCGGATCGCGCCCGCGAGCTGGTCGACGGCGAACTCGACCGCTGGCGCCAGGTGCGGGACGAGCTGGTGGCGGTGCTGCGGGGTCCCACGCCGGAGCGCCTGGCCTGGACCGAGAAGCAGGCCCGAGGCGACCGCGACGCGGTGCGCCAGCGCCTCGACCGGATCCTCGACATCGTCAGCCGCCTGGCCCGGGACTGCCTGCGCCTGGAGGCCGGAAGCCCGTCCTCGGTTCTCTACAACGCCGACCAGCCGGAGCTCATCGCCGCGATGAACCGCCGGCTGGGACCGGCCGGCGTGGCCCGGGTGGACGCCGCCGTGGCCGAGGCCCGGCGGGAGCTGGAAGCCAACGTCAACAACCGCCTGGCACTGGATGCGCTGCTCGCGGTCCTCCACCGCGAGCTGGGGGGGCGGGCGTGACCGATCCCGTCCCGGTCTCCCGCGTCGCCGAGCGGCCGCTGTTCGACACCCACTGTCACGTGGTGGCGCCGGTGTTCGGGGGCGACGCCGGCGTGGACGCCACCCTGGACCGGGCCCGGGACGCCGGCGTGGGCCGCTTCCTGGTCGTGGGGAGCGGCTACGGCGCCCACAGCGGCCTCGACGCGGTCGCGGTGGCCCGCCGGCACCCCGACGTCTGGGCATCGGCGGGCCTCCATCCCCACGACGCCCGGTGGGGGAGTGACGCCACCTGGGAATCCCTGGCGACGCTCCTCGCCGATCCCCGGGTGGTCGCCGTCGGTGAAGCCGGCCTCGACTTCCACTACGACCAGTCCCCGCGGCCGGCCCAGCGCGAGGCGTTGCGGATCCAGGCCCGCCTGGCGCTGGCCCACGGCCTGCCCCTGATCATCCATGACCGGGACAGCGACGGCGAGGTGTTCGAGATCCTGGTGGAGGAGGGGGCCTTCGACGGGGCCGGCGTCCTGTGGCACTGCTTCACCCTCGACGTCGACGCCATGACGCGCATCGTCGACGCGGGCGGCACGATCTCGCTGAGCGGGATCGTCACCTTCCGCAGCGCGACCGCCCTGCGGGAGGTCGCCGCCCGCGTGCCGCTGGACCGCCTGCTCATCGAGACCGACAGCCCGTGGCTGTCCCCGGTGCCGCTGCGGGGCCGGCGCAACGAGCCGGCCCACCTCCCCCACGTGGCCGCCTGCATCGCGTCCGTGCGCGGCCTGTCCGTCGAGGCCGTGGCCGAGCACACGACCCGCAACGCCAACCGGTTGTTCGCGCTGCCTGCCTGACCGCCTCGGCCGCCGCGACATCGAGCGGATGCGCCCCGGGCCCAGGGGGTGCCGACCGCCCGTGGCCCGGCGGGCGGTCAGTCCTCCTTGCGCGCCTCGTCCGGCTTGTTGGCGTCCGCTTCGGGGGTGTGGATGGGGAACGGGGGGGTGGTCCCGTGCAGGTGCTGGGCCCGCTTGCGGGCGCGCCCGGCCTTGCTCCGGCGAAGCTTGCGACGGTGCCGGGTCGTCTGGGTGAGGCTGGCCATGGTGGACTCCAGTGCGCCGGGATGCGGGTCGAGGATGCGGCGCAGAACCCGCGCTTGCTAAGCCAAAGCCATTGCATTGTCAACCGCGCCCCGGGTCGCCGAGGGTGGCCCGACCCTCCGCCGTGCGCCACCCGGCGCCGCGGGCGACGGCGCCGCCCCAGCCTGCTCCCAGAAGCGACCGCCGCTCAGCAGCCGCGGGCCTGCGCGGCGAGCCTGGCGTGGTGGAGGATCGCCTCGTCGTCCCGTGCCATCGCGGCCGAGATGGCTGGGCAGACCCCGGGATCCCCCTCTCGGACGGCGAGCCCGTCGAGCGCGGCCGTGGCGGCCTCCGGTGTACCGGATCGGGCCGCCTCGGCCAGGGACTCCAGCGCCATCGGTGCCGGGTGGACAGCCAGGGCCATGCCGGCCGCCGATCGCACCGTCATCCGGTCGGAGCCGAGGGCCTCGGCCAGGGCGGGCACCGACGAGGGCAGGCCGAGGCGCCCCAGCAGGTCGGCGGCCCGCGCCGCTCCCGGACCGCCGCCGCGCAGCTCGGAGATCAGCAGGGGCTCGACCTCCTCGGCTCGCTCGACGAACCAGGGGATCGCGGCGAGGTAGTCGGCGCGGGGAACGCGGTTGTCCAGCATGGCGAGGTGGCGGGCTACCTCGGGAT
>RFKJ01000657.1 GCA_003694325.1 Deltaproteobacteria bacterium | reverse complement strand
GTCCTGCCTCGTCGGGCGGAGCAGGGGGGCGGGGGGGGGGAGACAATCGTTTCGTGGCCCTCACGCCGCCTGCCCCGCCACTGGCAGCGGCGCGCGGTGGACCGGCGTGAAGCCGAGCTTCCGGGCGCTGTCGAGGATCCGTTCGAACTCGAGCGAGATGGTGGCGCCGGCCTTCTCGGTGACCTCGTCTTCGGTCGGCAGGTCGAAGTCGTCGGCGCCGTAGCGCAGGCCCAGCAGGGCGTCTTCGTTGCGAGTCAGCACGCTGGTGCGGATGTGCTCGAAGTTGTCGAGGAAGATCCGGCAGACGGCCAGCCAGCGCAGGTAGTCGGAGGTGGGGAGTTCCTCGCCGCCCAGCTCGGTGTTGTAGGGCTTGTAGGTCCAGCACAGGAAGCTGGCCAGCGCGCCACGCACCCCGGGCTGCAGGCGGCTGTCCTGGAACCGGCGCAGGCGGTCGATGTGCTCGAGCCGCTCATCCAGGGTCTCGTCGAAGCCGATGACCATGGTGGCAGTGCTGCCCAGCCCGGCGTCGAGCACGGCGGCCTGGGCTTCGTAGAAGTCCTCGACCTTGTACTTGCCGGGGCTGTGGCGCAGGCGGAAGCTGTCGGCGAGCACCTCGGCGCCCCCCCCGCTGATCCACTTCGTGCCCGATTCCGCGAACCGCCGGGCTCCCTCGGCATAGGAGATCCCGGTGCGCTTGCAGATGAACATGAACTCGGCGACGGTCATCTCGTAGTAGGTGATGGCGTCGGGGAAGCGGCGGCGCAGCCCCTGGAACAGCCGGGTGTAGTCCTCGATGCGCAGGTGCGGGTGGAAGCCGCCGTTGAAGCTGACCATGGTGCCGCCCAGGCTGATGATGCCGGCGATGCGGCGGGCGACCTGTTCCTCGGACAGCAGGTAGGTGTCCGGGTCCCCGGGGAACCGGTAGAAGGCGCAGTAGTCGCAGCGGGCCACGCAGACGTTGGTGTAGTTGACGATGCCCATGACCAGGTACGTGGCCCGGTCCGGCGGGTGGAAGCGGGCCCGGACGCGGCTGGCGAGATCCTGGAGCTGGTCGTCGGTGGCGTGCTGGAACAGCCAGCGGGCGTCGTCGACCGAGATGCGCTGGCGGGCGTCGATCCTGGCGGCGATGGAGTCGAACATCGGGGCTCCGGCGGAGTGGGCGGCAGGGTTCAGAATGCCGACATGGGTCCGAGGTCGTGGATGTCGGTGTAGCCGGCGCGGGCGAGGATCCCGGCGGCGCGGCGGCTGCGCGAGCCCGTGCGGCAGTACAGGACGACCGGGCGTTGGCGATCGAGCCCGTCGAGGCGGCGGGGGAGCTGGTCGACGGGGATGTTGACCGCGCCGTCGAGGTGGCCGCTCCGGAACTCGAAGGGGGTGCGCACGTCGACGAGCTGCGCGCCCGCGGCCAGCAGGGACCGAGCGGTGTCCCCGTCGATGCGCGGCGCGGCGGGTGGGCCACCGCCGAACAGCTTGCTGAGCCAGGACATGGGGTGCTCCTCGTGAACCGGCCGGGCGCGTCGGGGCAGGCTGGCCCGGAGCTTGCAACTAACCAGCCCGGTCCAGTCCAGGAGCGCCCATGACCACCGACACCATCCTCGTCCCGGTCGACTACACCGGCTGTGCCTTCGAGGTGGCCGCCACCGCCAGCGACATCGCCAGCCGCCTCGGGGCCGAGGTCGTCCTGCTCAACGTCGTCAAGCTGCCGGCCGGCCTGCCGGCGGACACGATGATCCACCCCCATGGCAGCGCCATGGCCGTCAAGGCCATCGAGTACCTCGACCAGGACGCCCGCGACCACCTCGAGCCGTTGACGGCCCTGTTCGTCGATGCCGGCTGCAAGGTCCGGATCGCCCTCCGCCACGGGGAGACCGTCGATGCCATCCTGGCGGCGGCCCGGGACGTGGGGGCCACCATGATCATCATGGGGACCCACGGCCGCCGGGGGCTGCGACGCCTGGTCGAAGGCTCGGTCGCCGAGGCGGTGATGCGGCGGGCCGAGATCCCGGTGGTGACGATTCGGACCCAGGCGCCCGAGTCCCACCCCGGCCTGAGCCCGGCCCAGCAACAGGCCCTGGAGGAGACCACCGGCTGACCGGTCGTGCCTGACCGGTTCTGCCAGTGGTGGTGCGAAATGACCCATGTCGACCGGTGGCATGGCACACCGGCCGGCAGGAAGTCGGCCACGGCCCGGCCCGGCGCCCGATCCGCCCGATAGACTCGGCGCGATGCTGTCGGACCGACCAGCCTGGACCCGCGCCGTCGCCCTGGTCGGGGCGACGGCGGCGACCGAGGCCGTCGTCCTGCGGGTCAGCTCGGGCCTCGCCGTCCCGGGGCCGGATCTCGTCGCCCTGGTCGCGGTGGGGGCGATCATGGTGGGGGGCATCGTCCTGGCCGCCGCGCACTCGGAACGGGCGGGCGCCGTCATGGCCGGCCTGCCGACCACCCTTGCGGCGATGGCCGTCTCGGTGCCGGTGGTCATGGACTTCCCGGGGGCGGGCCCGTTCGTCGGCGTACTGGTCCTGCTGTCGGCGGTCCTCGGGCTGCGGACAGCGTTGCGGGCCGTGCCACGTTGGCTCGGCCCACGGGCGGCGATCGCGTCACTGCTGGCCATGGTGGGCCTGACCTGGGCGGTGGAGATCCTGTCCCAGGGCCACTCCCCCCAGCCGTGGCAGGCGGCGGGGCTGGGAGCCGGGGCCGTGCTGCTCCTGGGGCTGGGTCGGTGGGCCGGGCTGGCCATTCCGCTGGTGCTCATCGGGGGCCCATCGCCCGAGGAGCGGTGGACGGCCGACGGTCCCGTGCCCGACGGCCCGGACGTCGTCCTGCTCACGGTGGATACGCTCCGGGCCGACCACGCCGCCAACATGGAGGTCGTCGCCCGGATCGCCAGCGACGGCGTCGTGCTGGAGGGGCAGGCGGCTTCGCCCTGGACCCTGCCCAGCATGGCCACCCTGATGACCGGCCTGGAGCCGCACCACCACGGGGCCGGTCGGGACGCCGGCGGCGCCTTTCACGGCCTCGCACCGGAGATCCCCACGCTGGCTGCCACCCTGGCCGCGGCCGGTTGGGACACGGCGGCGACCATCGAGAACCCCTTCGTCGGGTCTGCATTCGGCGTGCCGCGGGGGTTCGCGCGGGTGCGGGAGATCGGTCCCCTGCCCTTCGCCCTGCCCAAGCAGCCCCTGTCGGACCGCAGTCGCCTGTGGGAAGCCAGCCTGGCCTCCCTGCTCGGCATGTTGCCGCCGTTGCCGGACGGGGCCGACCGGCATGTCGCCGACGTTGCGGACTTCCTCGCCCGGCGACGCGACCGGCCGCTGCTGTTGTGGGTGCACCTCGTGGAGCCGCACCTGCCCTACCACCACGCCATCGATCTCGACATCGGACTCGGGCGCCGCCTTGCCCTCGCCACTCTCGTCCGCCAGGCGGAGGACCAGCCTCCCCCGGAAAACCTCGCCGAGCTGCGCCTCGCCTATGACCACGAGGTCCAGGTGGCTGATCGGGCGCTGTGCGCGGTGCTCGATCTTCTCGGGCCTCCCCCTGCCCGCGGACGCATCGTGGTGTTCACCGCCGACCACGGCGAGGAGTTCGGTGAGCACGAGGGATGGGAGCACGGTCATTCCATGTTCCAGGAGCTGCTGGCCGTCCCGCTGGTGATCGGCGGCATCGAGGGGGTGGAGCCAGGACGTGCCGGGCTGGTGGACGTGGCGCCGACCGTGCTGGCGGCTGTCGGGCTGGCCGGGCAGGACCTGGACGGTCGGGATCTCGCGGGGGGGCCGACGACCGTCATCCGGTCGAGCGCCCCCCTCTACGGGCCCGTGGATCTGCGCGCGGTCCTGGCGGGAGATCGCAAGGCCATCGGCAGCGGGGAGGGCATCACGGCCTATGACCTGCGGGCCGACCCCGGAGAGCAGCGGCCAGTGCGGGTCGATCCCATCCTGGAGGCGCTGTTGCCTCCTCCCTACGCGCCCACGGGAGCCGCCGAGGATGTCGACCCGGCGACCCGGGCCCGGCTGCGCTCCCTGGGGTACGTCGACGACTGAGCCAGGGAGGGCGGCGGCGGCTCACCAGTCGATGGGCTGTCCGTCGCGGAACAGGCCGCCGGTGGGCCCGTCGACGGGCAGCGTCGCCGCCCAGGCGATGCCTGCCGCACCCTCGGCGACGCTGCGCGGCGCCCCCGCACCTCCCATGTCGGTGCGGACCCACCCCGGGCAGACCGCATTGACCTTGATGTCCCGGGGGGCCAGCTCCGCGGCGAAGATCCGGGTGGCGGCGTTGAGCAGGGCCTTGGAGGTGTTGTAGGC
>RFKJ01000656.1 GCA_003694325.1 Deltaproteobacteria bacterium | reverse complement strand
GCTCCGCCGGGTCGATGCCCATGAAGGAGTCGGGACCGGCCTTGGGCAGCCGGAGCCCCTCAGGAGCCCGGCCTCGTTCGCCCAGGCCGGCGGCCGGCGGCAGGTCGGTCATCGACAGCGGGCCGCTGCCCCGAGCCGCCGGAGCGTCGTCGACGCTCGACGCGGCCCTGGCCAGCACGTCGGCCGAGATCCGGGGAGCCGACAGCTCGGGACGGGTCGGGACGGGACGCGGCGCGTGGGCCGGCGGGTAGTCGACGGCGAACACGCAGTTGCCGATGAGGATCTCGTCGCCGGGCTGGAGGTCCATGTTCAGCGGGCCGGGCCGCCCCTGGGTCGGGTGCAGGGCGAAGATGTCGGATCCGCGCCGGACGTAGGTGTAGCAGTGCCGGGCCCGGCTGATGATCACCGGCTCTCGGGTGAGGTCGATCTCGGCGTGCTCCGACGCGACCATGATCGAGTCGGTGTAGAACCGGCTCTTGGGGATCTCGCCGTTGCGTGAGCGGATCGTGCCGCCCTGGGCCATCGCCGGCATCCAGACGATGTTCTCGTTGCTGGTCTCGTCGGGGAGGCGGACCTTGCAGCGGCGATCGCGGCCGACGCGGTAGGTGCCGCCGAACACCATGTGGGAGGTTCCGCCGTTGCGCCGGACCTCGCCGAGGTAGGGCCAGCCATCGACGCTGACCCCGCGCAGGTCGTGAAACTCGAGCCGCTGGCCGACGATCTCGATGGTGTGGGTCCCGTCCAGGGTGAGGTGGTCGCCCGGCCGGACGAGTCGGCCGTCCACCCGGATGCCATCGACGTGGGGCGCAAGGGCGATGGACCGTCCGCGGATCTCGAAGGTGGCGGCGCGGTCCTTGATGGTGGTGCCCAGCTCGCCGTTGGTGCCGAGGTAGACGTCGTAGCCGGCCATGAACCGGGCGAAGTGGACCTTCTGGAACAGGGCGCCGCGTTCGCGCAGCACCAGGATCCGCTCATCGACGTCGGCCGGGATCACCGTCCGGTTGCCGCCGTGGGACAAGGTTCGGCTGGCAGCCGAGATGAACTCGGAGAGGGGGCCGCTGGTGGGTTCCGGGCGGTCGGGAACGGCAGGGGGGGGAGGGCTGTCGGCGCCGGGCTCCGTCGGTGCATCGGGGCTGCGATGCTCCGCATCGGCGGCCGCCCCGTCCTGGCCCGCCCGGCCGCCGGAAGCCCGGGCGATGCGCCCGGCCAGTCCCTCGTCGGGGGCGGCCGGTTCGGTCACCTCGTCGCCCTCCGACATGGTCAGGATCTGCGGCCCCTCGTCGACGATGGCCAACACCATGTGGGCGACCGGATCCCCCTGCGGGGCGGACAGCGTCAGCACGGCCGGGCCGTCGTCGGTCTCCTGGCTGGAGATCCGGTAGCGCTCGGCGCAGTCGGGGTTGACGATGTGGACGAAGCTGCCGTCGGCGTACTGCTGCAGGCGGTAGATGGCCGGGGCCCGGAGCGCGGGGTGGCTGTAGTTGTCGAGCCAGTGGGTCCCCAGGGTGAACTGGACCTGGTCGCTGTACAGCCGGCCCACCTCCTGGTAGCCCTCCCACTCGCCGGGGATGTTGAGCAGGACCGAGATGACCGGCCGGGACCGGGCCGCCGGGCCGGTGTAGAGGTTCGGCAGCAACCCGGTGACGAACTCGCCCCGCAACAGCCCGAGGCGGGCGCCCTGCATCTCGTGGCCCCCATCCTCGATGAACCGGAAGCCGAAGGGGCGCCCGGGGAAGATCTGGTGCAGGTCGTGCTGTTCGCAGTGGGCCCAGAGCTGCTCGCCGATGATGCGGGCGGCCCGCTGGGTCCACGGCTCGCGGAGCTGTTCGAGGGTGCGGTGCCAGTCGTCCGTCGACAGGATCACCAGGACATCGGTGAAGCCGAGGTTCTCGCCGTACTCGGACTGCTGCAGGTGCTGCCGCAGCCCGCCGCGGCCGTTGTCCCGGCCACCGTCCCAGATGACCTCGGGGTCCTCGACGAGGTCGTCGGTGGCGGTGTGGCGGCGCAGGCGGGCGTTGAAGTACTCCAACTCGGGATCGTCGATGAGCACGCGGTCCGCGTCGCCGGACAGGCCGCGCGTGCCGCCGCCGAAGAGCCTCGCGATCAGGTCACCGAAATGGGCCATGGCCGCACCGTCCTGCGCCGAGGGTGAGGGAGGGGGCGGCCCTGGCGGGAGCCGCCCGATCCCGGGAAGGGGCATCTTAACCAAGGGTCGCGCCGCCGCGTCGCAGGCGAGCGGTTGCTGCGGAGTCGCGGCAGGACTCGGAGCGAAGGTCGCAGCGGAGGTCGCGGCGGGACCGGTCGGGACACCGGGTCGGCCGGGAGGGAGGGCGGCCGGCCATCCTTCCGGGTTACATCCGGGCCCTGGTGGGGCCCGCCGTCGGCGGATGCCTGCGCTGGAGGACCGATGAGCGACGTGCGCCCCTTCCGTGGCCTGCGACCCCGTGACGACCTCGCCGCCGAGGTGATCGCCCCGCCCTATGACGTGCTCTCCGAGGCCGAGGCCCGGGACATCGCCGCCCGGCATCCCCGGTCCTTCCTCCACGTCACCCGCAGCGAGGTCGACCTTCCGGCGGGGACCGACCCCCACTCCCCCGAGGCCTACCAGCGGGCTCGCGACAACCTGGACCTGTGGGAGCGGCGGGGCTGGCTGCAGCGAGACGAGGAGCCCTGCTTCTACCTGTACTCCCTGACCTGGCGGGGCCGCACCCAGGTCGGGCTGATGGCGGCCTGCTCGGTCGCCGAGTACGACGACGGCCGCATCAAGCGGCACGAGCTGACCCGGCCCGACAAGGAGCAGGACCGCGCCGACCACATCGCGACGCTGTCGGCGCAGACCGGGCTGGTCTTCCTCGCCTGGCGGGACCGCTACCCGGCGGTCTCGGCCGCCATGGCCGCCGCCGCGGCACGTCCCCCGGCCTGGCGATGCACCACCGAGGACGGCGTGGAGCACGCGCTGACCGTGGTCTCCGACCCCGAGACGGTCGCCCGGCTCCGTGCGGCCTTCGCCGAGGTGCCGGCCCTCTATGTCGCCGATGGCCACCACCGGTCGGCCGCCGCCAGCCGGATCCGCGCCGCGCGCGGGGGGCGCGACGGCAGCGACTACTTCCTGGCGGGGATCTTCCCGGACAGCGAGCTGCAGGTGCTCGCCTACAACCGGCTGGTGGCCGACCTCCACGGGCACGATGCCGCCGGGTTGCGGGCGGCGATCGCCGCCGACTTCGAGCTGACCGACGGGGTCGATCCGGTGCCGCCGGGTCGGGGGCACTGGACGATGTACCTGGACGGTCGCTGGGTCGGCCTGCGCGCCCGCCCCGGTGTCGTGCCCGACGATCCCGTGGGCAGCCTCGACGTCTCGGTGCTGCAGGACCGGATCCTCGGCCCCCTGCTGGGCATCGAGAACCCGCGCACCGACCCCCGGATCCGGTTCGTCGGGGGGATCCGCGGTCACGAAGCCCTGTCCGCCGCCGTGGACGCGGGCGACGCCGCCGTCGCCTTCCACCTCCACCCCACCGGCATGGACCAGCTCTTCGCGGTCGCTGACGCCGGGCAGCTCATGCCGCCCAAGTCGACCTGGTTCGAACCCAAGCTGCGCGGAGGTGTCGTCGTGCGGCGACTCGATGCGCGCGAGCAGGAAGCGGTGGAGTCGACGTGATGGGAGAGACGACGGATCGGCTGGCGCAGGGACTGGCGGCGGGGACCGCCCTGCTGACCCGCGAGGGGGCGGCGCAGGCCGATCCCGCCGACCTCGCCGCTTCGCTGGAGATCTACGTCCGGGTCGCCGCCCGGACCAGCGCCGACCGGCAGGCCGCGGGCCTCGAGGAGCTGTTCCGCAAGGCGACCGAAGCCTGGGTGGCCGCCGGGCACCGGGCGCGCGCCCGGGCCGTGGAAGGCCTGGGCTGCGACGCCCTGGTCGAGTCCGCCTACGCCATGGTGGAGTACGGGGACCCGGATGAGCAGGAGGTCGTCGAGTGGGCGGCGGCGCTGGTCCGCTGCGCGCTGGTGATCCCCTGGCTGGACCCGCCGGAGCGGTCCGAGGTGCAGGACGCGGTGGGCGAGTGCGTGTCGGTGGCCGACAGCCACCCCACCGCCTTCATGGCAGCGGCCATCGTCGCCGCCGTGCTGCAGGAGGAGGAGCCGGTGGCGCACTGGCCCAAGGAGGCCGCCGAGCTGGTCGGGTTCTTCTCGCGCCTCCCGCTGCTGGCGGTCATCGACGGGGACCTCGCCGTCCGCTGACCCGCCGGGGGTGCGTCCTCACCAGCCCCCCGGCGGCGGGCGCTGCTCGACCGACCGCGCCTCTGTGGGGATCCCGCCGAACAGGGTGCCGCCGGGGGGGATCCCGGCCGCGGTCTGCTGGTCGAGCAGCTCGTAGCAGGAAGGGGTGGCCGGCACCGACGACTGCACCCAGGCGCCCCCCCCGTGGCTGTAGACGACCGACTGCATGTCGCCGATGGCGTGGCGGATGGGGACCCGCCAGCGCGCCGCCGGCGACAGCACCGTCGGCAGGATCCCGGTGACCAGGAGGAACCCGAGGACGTTGCCCAGGACGAAGCGGGCGAGGGCGTGGTGGGGGAATCGGGGCAGGGCTGCCAGAAGGCGGCCCCGCAACCACCGCCAGCCGGACCCCAGCAGGGGGATGCCGTCGAAGCCGTGCAGCAGGGTGGCCATGCCCAGCCCCAGCACCAGCGCCAGCAGCGGGCTGGGGGTGGACAGGTAGTGGAGCTGGGCCCGCTGCATCCGAATCCCGCCCGACAGCGCGGCGACGAAGGGCACGGCGGTTCCGACCAGGGCGACGAGCCGGGCCAGGCGCTGCCGGCCCCGGAGGGTGCCGAGGAGGGAGAGGATCCCCGCGCCGGTGAGCACCGGCACCAGGGGGGTGAGGAGCAGGGTGAGGTTGCGTCGGACCTCGAAGCTCTTGTAGGCCGCCTCGGGGATCCGATCGGTCATCGCCTTGACCCAGCGCAGGGTGGTGGGGATGGCCAGGGGATCGGATTGCCCCCAGATG
>RFKJ01000655.1 GCA_003694325.1 Deltaproteobacteria bacterium | reverse complement strand
TTGCAAACTCCCGGGAGGCGGCGCGAGCGGCGACCTCGCCGATGGCGAACACCAAGGACAGTTCGATGTCCCGGATGTTGTCGGCGATGAAGGCCACGGCACTTTCGTCGCCCCCCAGATCGTAGGTCATGCGCGTCGCGAACCCCATGTCCTCGCCGTAGGCGTCGACCATCGCGGTCGTCGCTTCGGTGCTCGATGAGGTGATCACCAGGACCATGGGGCGCTCTGCGGCGCGAGCGCGGCTCGGGAGGAGGCCGGCAACCAGGGCCGCGGCGGCGCCCTGCAGGAGCTGGCGGCGATGGAGGCCCCTCATGGCGCGGCCTCCTCTGTCCGCGCCGGTCCCCAGATGACGACCGCGCCGTCGGGGAGCGGTGTGGATGCGTCCACGACCGCGACGAAGCCCGGGTCGGTGGCGAGCAGCGAGAGGCTGTCCTCGTCCGACGACATGCGCTTGTACAGCGAGCGTCCGGCCCGCTGCTCCAGCAGCGTGCGCTGCCGCTCGAACGTGGCTTCGCTCCACCCGAGAAGTCCGGCCAGGACATCCTCCAGCGACTCGGAATGGGGTGGCGGCAGGGCGAAGCTCACGGCGTGCCCGCTTGGAGTCTCGGTGATCATTCCACGCAGCATCGCCTTGAGCTGCTTGTCATCGAGCGGCCCGGTGAAGCCGGACGCCGTGCTGGCCACGACCCGACCACGCGCGGTCGCGGCATCCACGGACCGGCCGCCGTGGGCGACGCCGAGGGAGCTGACGACCAGCAGGCTGATGGCGTTGATGAGCAGGGAGCGCCGCTTCATGTCAGAACCCCGCCGCGAGCTGGACGTGTCCGGCGCCACCGACATCACCGCCCTGGTGGATGACATCGCCTTGCAGCTTCAGTGCGATGCGCAGGCCTAGGTCGTAGCGGATCCCCAGGTATCCCTTCTCTTCGCTCTCCTGGCCGCCGATGGCGATGAGGGGGCTGGTGTCATCCAGCTCCACGTACTCGGCCCCAAGGTAGGGCGTGGTCGATCCCACGGGGACTCCGAGGATCGCGTAGCCGCCGACGTTCACGGCGTCGTCGTGCATGAACACGAAGTGCTCGGTCCGGAAGTCGATCACGCCCGTGTAGACGAGTTGCACGGTGCCGATGGTCTCGGTGAAGCGCGGGAGCAGCGCCAGGTCGGAGTCGGGGGGCGCGTCACCGGGATCCACGTCGTCGTAGTACCCCCCCACGCCCACCAGCAGACCGCCAGGAGACTCGATCCAGAAGCGGCCATAGACCGCCTTGCCCCAGGACCAGTCGCCGGCCTGGGCGATGCCGCCGACGTACGGTGAGCGTCCGTTGGCGGTGCCGACCGCGTAGTTCGCCGTCCAGAATCCCACCGGCATGGTCCCGGTCAGCTCCACTCCGGTCAGGTGCATGGGCATGAAGCCACCGCCGTCATCTTCGAGGGCCAGGACTTTGGGCGGGGACACCGGCAGGAAGCGGTAGGCGCCGTGGAAGGCCGTGCCCGCCCAGTACGAGATCGGCAGGTGGACCCGACCGGCGGTGATCCGGAGCGCTTCGTGGGCCCGGATGGTCAGCTCCATGGTCTCGACATCGAGGTTGACGCCGAGTTCCGCTGGTTCAAAGGCGACTTCGGAGCTGAACTGCATCCTGCGGTCGAGGTTTGCAGCGTAGCGCAGGACCATCTCGTCCAGCCGGAAGCCAACGGGCTGGCCCTCGTAGTTCTCCAGGGTGATGGCGCCCCAGCCGTTGATCCGCGTCTCCAGGTCCAGGGGCACTTCGGTGATGGCCGGGCCAGACTCATCCTGCTCGAGCTCGTCGATGGCCTGCTCCAGGGCCCGAACGCGGTTGCGCAGGGCCTCGACCTCAGCGTCGCAGGCTGCGCCATCGGCGGACGCTGTGCTGGTGTCGCTGCTGGCTGATGACGCGGCGGTCGGCAGGGCACCAGTTGGTTCGTTGTCTGTGGACTGTGCCATCGCGGGCAGCGCGCACAGCAGGGGCATCATAGCAGGTACGGGCATCCCCTCTCCAAGTGGTCGAGATTCGGTGTGGTGGACGGATGGTAGTGGATGGACAGTCGCGGCGCTGAGCGTCAGCGGGTGAGCAGGGCCACCTCGAAGCCCGACCCGTTCCCGGACAGGCTGGGCGGCTGGAGAGCGGCCGCGTCGCAAGCGATGGAGATGGTGGTCATGCCGTCCCTCTCCGACACCGAGACGCCGGAGGAGACGCTTGAAGCGACGGGCATACGGGAGAAGCCGACGGCAGCGTGGGTATCCTTCAGGCGGACGACGTAGTGGGCGTCGCCGCCCTCGCCCTCGATCATGAAGCCGAGGGGGCGGACCGGCTCGCCCGAGACGTGGCCGCGAATGTGAACGCCGTTGGGTGACACGTCGATGGTGAGATCGTCCAGGCTGGACGCGAGGGGGGGGTGCGTCGTGCCAGCGGATGGCGGCGAGGTGGGCTGCGGGGCGGCAGCCACGGGTGCGGCGGCGATGGTTGCGGCGCTGGCTGTGGCGTCGGCCGTGCCGTCGGGTCCATCGCTGGCGGTGACGTCGACGGCTGGCCCGCTGTCTGTTTCGGAGGCGTCGTCTGCGGCGGCCGACCCGTCAGCCACGGACGCGCTGTCTGCACGGGGGGCGCTGTCCGCCGTGCGGGCGACGGTGTTGTCCGCGGCTTTGGCGGTACCGTCATCTGTTGTCCCTGCGTCGGCATCCGTGTGGGCATGGCGGTCGCGACGCCGCGATTCACCGGCGCTGGCGCTGCCTTCGGACCGCGACGACGTGCTGTGGGTGCGCGTCGTTCGCTTTGCCTTGTGGTCACTCGTCGGGGCTGGGGGAGCGTCGTGCGCTTCGCCCTCGGCCGGATCCGGACCGTCGGCCAGGTCGGTCGTAGGATCGGCGCTGGACACGGCCCCTTGGGGGGCTGGAGCGACGTCCCCGTCTGCGGTGGACGGAACTTCTGCAGCGTCGGTGCGGGCTTCGTCCGGTGATACGGCTGGGGCGTCGCCTGCCGCCCCAGGCGCGTCAACCGCGACGGCAGCAACCCCCTGCTCGGCGTTGCCGCTACGGGACGCCCACCACCCCACCGACGCCAGGCCCAGCAGCACGAGCGCGGCGATGGCCACAGGGCGTGCGCTCGCACGGCGCTGGCGGCGCTCGACCGGCGCCGGGTCCGACTTTGCGGCCGGCGCCGGGTCCGTGTTCGCGGCCGGGTTCGCCGCCGGGGAGGCCTGGGCTGGCGTGGCGACTGGCAGGTCGACCGGCATCACTATGCGGAGCGGGCCGGAGTGCTCTTGCGGATCGCTTGTGTCGTCGTTCGGATGGACATCCTGCGCCGTGAGCGCGGCGGGTCGAGGTGCGGGCGGGGCGGCGAGGCTGGCGTCGAGGTGCACCATGCGGCTGAGCGATTCGATCAGAGGCTGGGCGGACGCCGTCGCTTCGGCGATGCGGCGCAGCCCCAGCTCGGGGCGACCGGAGAAGCCCGCGCGGACGCTTGGCCAGCGGTCGGCCGCGGGCAGCGGACCGCCGTGGGCGTCGAGCAGCTCGGCGATGCGGGGTGTCAAGGGGCCGTCGGGGCGGTCGCCCGGGCGAGGGCGGAGCAGGCCTTCGACCAGGACGGCGACGTCGGTGGGGAGCTGTCCGGCCTGGTCGGAGAACAGGCCGCTGAGCACTGCCTGTTCGGTCTCATCGACGGAGCGCCGCAGGAAGGGGTGGCGCAGCGTGTGAAACATGAACAGAACTACGCCCACGGACCAGGCATCGGTGTGGGGGCCCGGCCGCTGCAGGCCAAGCACCTCCGGGCTGGTCCACGCCGCGCGCTCCGGGGTGCGGGTACCTACGGCGGCGAGGTCCAAGCAGCTCTCGGGGGTTGCCAGCCCGGTCACGCACAGGTCGCCCGCAGCGCCCAGGAGGATGCGCTCGGGCGCCAGGCGACCGTGGCAGCGCCCCTGGGTGTGGAGCCTGTCGAGCAGCCGGGCCAGTTCCCACGCCAGCGTCAGCGCTTCCCGGGTCCGGTCCGGGGGCCCTGAGCGAGAACGCAGGCGGCGGCAGCACTGGTTCAGGTCCCAGCCGTCGAACCAGGCCGCGGTCCGCCAGAGGACCCGGTCATTGCCGTCGTCCAGCAGCTCGGCGACAGGGGTGTCGACCGCCAGCCTGCGCCAGGCATCGTTGGCCCGGTCCCACTCTTCGCGGAAGCCCGGCCGCCGCTGGAGCTCGATGTGGGGGATCTGTACGTCGACGATGCGTCCTTGGTGATCGGTGGCTTTGAAGTGGGTCGACAGTGCACCGACCGAGTGGACCGTCTGCAGGGTCAGACCTCGAAAGGTCAATGTGTTCGCAGGGTTCATGGTGATACTCCTGGCAGCGGGGGCTGGCAGCGGGGGCATCTGGCCGGTGGGTGCTACAACGGTAACAGTCGGCTCTGGCACCAGGATCGTCACCTTTTGTCACCATCGGTTGAATGGCCGATGAACATCGTGTCAGTGGGCATCGTAGAAGACCCGTTCCCACTCGTCGCTGCACACGGCTCGCGCTACCTTGTTCCCATCCAGGAATTGGGCTTCCGCGGCTCGGTTGGCGCGGCGCGAATCCGGCTTGACGGCGAACGGGGTCCGTGTGCGCTGCCGGGGGCCGCGCGA
>RFKJ01000654.1 GCA_003694325.1 Deltaproteobacteria bacterium | reverse complement strand
GTGTCGCCGTCCCCGGTGATGGTCAGCGATCCGCTGACCTCGCACAGGCAGCCGATCCCGTCGAGCTGGGTGATGGGGTCCTCGTCGGCGCCGACATCGACGACGAGGTCACCGTCGACGGCGTTGTACCGCGTGCAGAAGGCGTCGACCTCGGCCTGGTGCTCCAGGCGGACCTCGGGCGCGGACCACCAGGCCCGGGTGTCGCAGCCGGGTGCTCCGGAGTCGGCTCCTCCGCCGTCGACGGCGCCGCCATCGCCGGCGCCGGCGTCGTGGGCCCCACCGTCGGTCCGGGCCCCGCCTTCTCCGGAGTCGTCGTCGACGGGGGCGGGAGTGCAGGCCAGCAGCGGGAGGAGGAGCCACATGCCCGCAGCGTAGCCGCTACGATGCGCCCGTTCACCCCGGACCGGCCGTGCCCGTCTCGTTCATCTCCGCCACCCTCCTGCTGGCCGCGGGCTGCTCCGGCACCGACGCCGGTGGGGGCGGCGTCGTCCCCCCCATCCAGGACCTCGCCGACACCGGCTCGTCGCGCACCGCCTGGATCGACCCGCAGTTCGGCAGCATCGTGCACGTGACCTGGCAGCAGGAGGAGTCGGCCGACACCTGGGTCGAGTACCGGGTGCAGGGGGAGGACTGGCGCAGCACCCCGCCGCGGCACCTCGATCCCGGCGCCGCCGAGGAGCTGCTGCTCGGCCTGCCCTACGGCGCCTCCATCGAGTACCGGGTCACCACCGACCGCGGGGCGGGGCCGGTGCGGGGCGCCGACCAGGCCCTCGAGACCGGGCCGGTCCCCGACACCCTCCCCGTCGCCGAGCTGCGGGTGCCCGACGACGGCCGGGGGGATCCCGCGCTGCGGTACCTCTACCTGTCGCTGAAGGGGCTGTCGGACCAGGAATTCGCCGACTGGGTCGCCATCGTCGACCGCCAGGGCCGGCCGGTGTGGGCGCTGGAGAACCCCTCGGGGTTCGCCACGGTCCATCCCCGGGTCTCCATCGACGGCACCCACCTCATCGTCGACCACAACTCCCAGTGGGGGGTCTACGACCAGGGCGCGGCATCCGAACTGGTCCGACTGCGGATCGACGGGTCGGAGCTGGCGCGGATCCCGACGCCGGGGATGCGGCACCCCTACACCGAGCTGCCCGACGGCTCCATCGTCTACGGGCGGTGGGCCGAGGGGCAGGAGGAGACGCTGGAGCAGGTCGCCCCCGACGGCACCCACACCACCCTGTATTCCTGCCAGCAGTGGATGGCGGACAACGGCCTGGTGGGCGGCTGTGGATCGAACTCCCTCTCCTGGGACCCGGCCACCGACCACTTCCTCTACTCCCTCTACTCCATGGAGACGGTCATCGAGATCGACCGGGCCACCGGGGAGACCGTGCGGTGGTTCGGGCGGGCGCCGGGGGCGTGGAACTTCGCCGACGTGGACACCGCGTTCTGGTGGCAGCACGGCGCGGTGTACACCGAGGCCGGCACCCTGCTGGTGTCGGCGCGGCGGGGAGAGGACATCGAGGAAACCGTCGTCCGCGAGTATGTCCTCGACGAGGATGTCCACAGCCTGGTCCAGGTAGCCAGCCTGGGCGAGGGATCGGGGATCTACGCCGAGGTGATGAACGAGGCCTGGCGGCTGGGCAACGGCAACACCCTGCACAACCTCGGGTCGGCGGCACGGGTGCGGGAGTACACCCCGGAGGGCACGGTGGTCTGGGAGCTGGCCTGGCCGGCCTCCTACATCGGGCGCTCCACCCCCATCGAGGACCTCTACGCGCTGCTGCGGTGAACGGGAGCCGCGGGGGAGGGCGGCTCCGGAAGCGCCCCCGTCAGGCCAGGGCGCTCTCCCGCCCCGAGTCCATGAGGAACAGGCAGTCCGCGCCGAGGAGATCGCGGATCTCCCCCAGGCGCTGCAACCGGGCGCGGGCGGGCATCCCGAACAGGTGGACCCCCGCCGCCGGTGCGGTCGGGAGACAGTCATCGAAGCTGCCGCTGGCCACGGCGACCAGGGTCGTCGACGGCAGGCGGGCCTGGTCGATGAGGTCGCGAAGGAAGGCGCGGGCGCGGTCGGTGTCGGCGGGGTCGCGCACCACCATCTGCAGCCGGAGGGTCGAGTCCCAGTGCTCCGACAGCAGCAGGCCGATGAGGACAGGCAGGTCGAGGTTCTGGCTGTGCAGCTCCAGCGCCCACTCCGGCGACCGGTCCGACAGCCAGACCGACACCCCCTGGCTGCCGGCCCCCTGGGCGATGCCCGGCCGGTCGGCCGGCGCCCGCATCCACAGGGCCAGGCCGATCCGGAGCCGACGGCAGTGGTGCTGGTAGGCGGCGATGGCGTCGTCATCGACCCGGCTGCAGTCGACCAGCACCAGGTTGGGGGGGAACAGCTCGCCCTGCAGCGCGTCCAGCGCCAGGCCGATGCCGTCCATGTACCGGTCGGTGTGCAGCCGGGTGGACGTGGCGGTCAGGCCGGCCTGTCGCAGGCGCCTCGCCGCCCGCGGCAGCTCCTGGTCCAGCTCCGGCCGGGGGCCGAGGCCGAGGAGCTTCACCGAGCCGGTGCGCCGGGTGATGGCGGTGACCAGCGGGAACAGGTCGTGGACCTGGTCCTCGTCGGCCACCGGCACCAGCAGGTCCGGCTGCCAGGCGCGCTCGGCCCGGCGATCGTCGGCGACCCGGCGGGCCGCCCAGGCCGCGAGGGTGACGTCGATGCCCGATCGCACCGTCTCCCAGGGGGTCTCCAGGTGGCGGCGGCTGAGCACCACGTAGATGGCGATCACCAGGAGGATCTCGAACACCCCGCCGAAGGGGCTGCCGATGGACAGGCCGATGAGACAGAGGCCGATGCCGACCAGCGACACCCACCGGGGGACGCGGAAGGCCGGCCGGAACGAGATCATCGACAGGACCTGCTCGACGTAGACGACGAGGTTGATCGCCAGGTAGGTCATGATGAAGAAGCTGGTGATCACCGGGGCGATGGCGTCGAGCGAACCGGCGGCGAGGCCGCTGCCGGCCAGCAGGGTGGTGGTCAGCACGGCGTTGCGGGGCTCGCCCTCGGCCGTCCGGCGGGCGAGGAAGGCGCCGCCGGGCACCACCCGGTGTTCGGCCATCGCCGCCAGCAGGCGGGGGGCGGCGACGAGCGATGACAGCGACGCCATCAAGGTCGACGCCAGCAGCCCCCCGAGGACCACCGGCCCGACGAGGGCCCGGTCGAGCATGATGGTCCGGTCGTGGACCAGCTCGTCGGGGGTGGCGATCACCGCGTACCAGAAGGCGAACAGGGTGTAGATCGCGCTGGTCGTGCCCCAGGCGGCGAGGGTGCCGCGGGGGATGCTGCGGCGGGGGTCCTTCAGGTCGCCGCTCATCCCAACACCCACCATGATGCCGGTCACCGCGGGGAAGAAGATGGAGAAGGCGGTCACCAGGTCGCCGCTGCCCTCCTCGGTGGGGAGCCAGGCGGGCGGGTGCAGCTCGGGGGCGGCGAACAGGCCGAGCAGGGCCGAGAGCAGGGCGGCGCCGACGATGAACATCATGTACCGCTGGGCCGAGAAGGCCAGCCCGGCCGAACGCCAGGCCAGCAGGGCGACGGCGCCGAAGGCGACGAAGGCCACCAGGGTGGAGGGGTGGCCGGGGAACAGGTAGGCCCAGGCCTCGGTGAACGCGTAGATGTACATGGCCGAGGACAGGGACTGGGCGACGTACAGCGGGATGCCGATGGCGCCGCCGGCCTCGAGCCCCAGGGCCTGGGAGATGATGGCGAATGCCCCACCGGGACGCACCCGGAGGTTGCTGGCGATGGTGGCCAGCGACAGGGAGGTGGTGCCGGTGATGGACACGGCGACCGCGATCACCGCCAGGGCCCCGAGCAGGCCGACGTCGCCGACCAGCCAGCCCTCGCGGAGGTAGAGCAGGGCGCCGAGGACGGTCAGGAAGATCGGCCGGTACACGCCGACGAAGGTCCCGAACCGCCGGGGCTCCGGGCGGCCGTCGGAAGTCGGGGACGACGGGGTCGGCGAGGTGTCCGCCATCGCGGGATCTCCGGGGCTGCGGAGGGCCGAAGCTACCGCGTTGGTCGGGGC
>RFKJ01000050.1 GCA_003694325.1 Deltaproteobacteria bacterium | reverse complement strand
CCCCCGGCTGGAGGAGCCGCCATACGACGCCTCGATTCCCTGGCTGGCGGCGAGGGCGTCGATCCGGTCCGGGTCGAGGACGTCGGGTACGTCGGCGAAGTCGACCCCGAGCACGCTGCGGTAGGTCGCCTCGGCGCTGTTCTCGGGGGCCCACTGGGTGTCGCGATCCAGGCTGGCGGCCTGCACGCGGTCGTTGCCGGCCAGCGCCTCGAAGACCATCCGCCGAGCCCGGATGATGGTGTCCTGCTCGTCCTGGGGTCGGGTGTCCGCCGGGGTGAGCGGGTAGGGAAAGGTGCCCGGCTCCCCCCACATCTTCTCGGCCCAGGGCTGCACGCTGTAGTCGTTGCTGGCGTGCCAGGCGAACCGGGTCACGTAGATCCGCTCGGGGTTGAGGCGAGCGAGCTTGAAGGCCAGTTCGTCGCCGATGGTCGGCAATGCCCGGGTCCGCTCGGCGAGCCCCTGCATGACCGTGGTCATGGTGGCGATGAGACCGGCCTTGTCGGAGGTGGCCCGGCTGCGCATCCGCGCCTTGTCCTCGTCGCGGGCGTGCAGCCCCATGACCCCGACGCTGAAGGTGGGGATCCGCGAGGTGTTGATCAGCTCGCCGAGGGAGGGAACGGCGCTGGCGTCGAACCCCATCTCGTTGACGATCTCCGCCCAGCGGAAGATGTCGTCGAGGATCGCCTCGAGGTCGCTGGTGTCGAAGTCCCGGCCCTCGGTGACGGCCCGCTCCAGGCGCCGGATGCGGAAGAAGCTCTCGATCTGCTCGGAGCCGCCGTACTGGTCGATGTCCTGCAGGCTCCATCCGATGATCCGGTCGGGGTGGCCGATCTGGTCGGTCCGCTCCAGCTTGTCGAACCCCAGGGCCTCCAGCTCCTGCTGGCCGGGGGACTTCTTCCACGCCGCGCGCAGCAGGCCGGCCAGCGTGCCCCCCTCGGTGGCCGGGGTGACGCCGAAGGTCTTCTGGATGAGCACCACCGGGCCGTAGCGCGAGCGGTCCAGCTCCATGGTCGCCGGGTCCGTGTAGTAGATCTCGGCCAGGGTGGACTGCTTGTGCCGGGACTTCAACGCCCGGTAGTGCTGCATGATCGCCGGCCGCTCGCGGCGGATCCGGTCGATGAGGGCGGGGCTGCGGTCGACGAAGGCCTGCAGGACGTGGCCGGTGAGGTCCAGCTCGCAGGGCTGCAGGCCGTACTTCTGGATGTCGTCCAGCCAGCGCTGCACCGACGCGGCTTCCTGGTCCGGGCGCATGAAGTCGTTGATGTTCAGCCGCATCTGCACCAGGACGGGGGCGGGACCGTCGCCGGTCCAGGCGCCGACGTCGCGGAATCCGGGCACGGTGCTGCCCAGGGCGAATTGCGTGGCCGCGGCGAGCGCGTCGTCGTGGCCGGTGGACCCGCCCGCCGAGACGGCGCGGCGCTCGCCGCCGGACGGGCCGCGCGGGGCCTTGCCGCCCCGCTCGCCCGGGCCGCTGGCGCCCTCCTCCTCGGACCCGCCGCCCCCGGGGAGGCCGCCGCAGGCGATGGTCATGGCGCCCAGGCCCAGGCCCAGGAAGGTTCTGCGCTTCATCTCCACCTCACCGGCTTGACCGTCCAGAACTGCGCCTGCATCCGGAAGTTGAGATCCGGCGGGTTGCTGGCCAACAGGGTGCCCAGGTAGCGGGCGTAGGGGGGACTGTAGTCCACCGCCGGCAGCTCCACCTGCTCCCCGGCCTTCCCGGCGATCACCGCGGCCATCAGCCAGGCGTACTGGTGGAAGCCCACGCGCGTTCCGCCGACGTCGACCGTGGTCGGCATGGCGTGCCACTGCGAGCGGTCGATGGCCGCCACGACGCCGGGGGCCGCGGCGCGGATGGCGTCGGCGGTCACCGTGCCGGTGGCGGTGACGAGGTCGGATGCCTGGCCCACCGGGCCGATGACCCCGGTGGTCGACACGCGCTCGCCGGCCCCGGCGAGGTGCCGGGCCATGACCTCGAACCCGTCGGCCAGCGACACCGGGATCCCCTCCACCTCCAGGTAGTCGGGCGGGGCCGAGGTCCAGGACGACTGCAGCACGGTGGCGACCGCGGTGGCCGACAGCTCCACGTCGCGGGGCTGGAGGTGATCCACCAGGGTGTCTGCGTTGACGAAGACGATGGTCGGGTCGGCGTCCCGCTGGGCCTTGTACCAGGCCAGCGCCTCGCTCGTCCGCTCCTTGGACCCGTCGATCTTCACCTGGACGAGCTGCGGGTGGCTGCGATCCAGCGACAGGAAGACCTCCTTGGCCTCCTGTCCCGGCGCCAGCCCCACCGAGCGCCCCCGGCTCCGGGCGGCGGGGTTGCTGCGCGGGACGGCGCCGGCGGGGAACCCGTCGCCTGCCCCCCGGCGGAATCGGCCGGGGGGCGGCCCGTCGGCCCCCCCGCGAATGCCGGCACCTCCCGGTCCCATGCCGCCCCCGCGGTTCTCGGGCATGTGGAATCCCTGGGTGGTCCACATGGGGATCTGGGTCTCGATGCGGCCCTTCTCGACCGGGCGACCCATGAACCAGATGAGGTTGGTGTCGGGCCCGAGGTAGTCCTGGGTCCGCCGGATCAGCTCGGGGTTGCGCGTGTTCTTGAGGAAGTGGGGCGCGAACGGGCCGGCGCCCTGGTACAGCGTGATCGGCTCCTTGCCGACGTCGAAGGCGAAGGCCGCGGCGGGCTGGAACAGCAGGTGCCCCGGCATCATGCTCGCCTCGCGATCGAACCAGTGCTCGACCAGGGCGATGCCTCCCTCGCGGTCGGGCACGTTGTCACCGCCGGACGCCCGCAGCAGGTAGCCGTCGCTGCCCCACCGCGGATCGGCGAAGTCGTGGGTGTACCGGGCGCGCAGGGCGTCGACGGCCTGGGCGAAGGTCCACGAGGGCTGCTCCACCTGGGGGGTGGCTCGCGACCGCTGGCCCATCTGGGCCACCGACACGACCACCGGGTAGGGGCCGTGGGCCTCCTCGCCGTGGTAGCCGATGGGGAAGCCGTGTTCGCGCACGTAGGCGGGAAGCTCGGGGTCCTCCTGCTGGAGCCGCTTCACCAGCAGCCCGTCGAAGAACAGCGTGCAGTACGGGGCCATGTCCTGCTCGACGCAGGCCTCGGCCACCCCCCGGACCTCGCTGGCGGTGGGGTAGTAGCCGCCCATCCCCCGGTAGTGGTGGGTGAAGAACAGCACGTAGAGGGGGGCCTTGTCGCCGCCGGCTGCGACCGAGGCGGTGGCGGTACGCGGGCCGCGGCCGGCATCGGCGCCTTCGGGGGCCGGTCGGCGCGACCGCCCGCTCCGGTGGTCGGGGCGGGCCTCGTGCGGCTCGGGTGCCGCGGCCGGGATGGGGGCCACCGTCGGGCGGTCGGGCGCCGCATCGCAACCGGTGGTGAGCACGGACAGCAGGATGAGCGAAGAGAGGGTCATCGT
>RFKJ01000653.1 GCA_003694325.1 Deltaproteobacteria bacterium | reverse complement strand
CCGTACCAGTGCTTGCCGTGGTCGGCCGCCGCCGCCAGGACCGGGTGGTCGGGTCCGACCAGCGCCTTGAGCAGCATCAGGACGGTCATCAGCGTGACCAGGACCAGCACCGCGTGGATCGCCACCTGTTCGAACCGCCAGGCCCGGGTCTTCTTGCTGGTGAGGTGGCGCCAGGGATCGCCGAAGGTGTTGGCCAGGCCCCCGCAGCCACAGATCCACGAGCAGTACCAGCGCTTGCCGTAGAAGAAGGCCAGCACCGGCGCGCCGATGAGCGACATGACGAAGCCGTAGACGGCCATGTACAGGGGGAGTCGTCCGAGGGTGTCGGGCAGCAGCAGGTCGTACTTCAGCGGCCAGAGGTAGCTGAAGTAGAACTCGGTGCCGCCGAACAGGGGCATGACGAACGGCAGGGTGAACGCCAGCACGACCTGGACGAAGACGTTGACCGCGATGCGCACCCGGTTGTACCGGGAGTTGCCGTGGATCCGCAGGTAGCGGATCGCCCCGCCGATCATCAGCACGCAGTACAGCGCACCATACAGGAACCACCGGTTCCGCAAGCCCAGGGCCGCGGCGACCGGGTCGAGGTGGTCGAACCAGTAGAGGTCCACGTAGAAGGCCACCAGGAAGGCGGACAGCACCCACGCCGGCCAGCCGCGGCTGCGCCAGGAGGAACGCCAGGTGTCCATCAGGCCGTTCTGTCCTTGCAGGACCATGGTCAGCTCGCCGGGGAGAGGTGGGCGCTCGCCTGCTGGCGAGCCTGGGAGATCGCCTCGGCCGGCAACCGCAGGGGCGGCACCAGCTCGGTGTCGAAGCGCGCCTCCGACAGGTGTTCCAGGACCCAGGGCAGGGTGCGGCGCTCGGCGATCCACCGGATGAGCATGGTGTGGTCCCAGCGACGCCCCAACAGGTTGAAGCCGACCACCCGGTCCCCCCGGCAGCAGATCCGGGTAGTGCTCCGCACCGCACCGCGCTCCTCCCAGTACCAGGACCACATGTCGTCGAAGCCGAAGTCGACCAGGCCCGCGGTGGTGTACTCGATGTCGAACAGCTTGGCCGAGTTGTACCACCGCCCGCGTTGGTAGCGGACCTCGTCGCCGAGCATGGCCCGGCCGGCGACCCGCCCCTGGTCTCGCGCCGTGTACCAGAGCTGCTCGGGCCGACGCACCCCGTTGAACCACCGCACCGAGGCGCAATCCCCGGCGGCATGAACCCCGGGTGCCGACGTCGACAGGTCCGGCCCCACGACCACCCCGCCGTGCTCGTCCAACTCGATGTCGCTGCCCTGCAGCCAGTCGGTGTTGGGCTGGACGCCGATGGCGATCACCGCGCAGTCGATGGCGTGTCGCCGGCCACGGGCGTCCACCACCGCCGCCACGTTGCCCGCTTCGTCCGCCTCGAAGCGCTCCACCCCGGTGTGGAGGTGCACCTGCACGCCGTGCTCGGCCATCCGGTCGGCGATCCAGCCGCTCTCGTCGGCGTTGAGGGCGATGGGCCAGAAGTACTCCTCCCGGATGAAGAAGTGCGGGCGCAACCCGGCGGCGACCATCGTCTCGACCACCTCGATGCCGATGAGGCCCCCGCCGATCACCGCGGCCCGCTCCGCCCGGCGCCCGCGCTGCTCGGCCGCAGCCGGCCTCGGCCGGTACGGGGAATCCGGCGTCGACCGGGCCAGGTGGGCGTCGGCCTCGGGCGGCGGGCCACCCCGACCGGGACCGCCGTACAGCTCCTGCTCCAACCACGCCAGGTCCTGGTGGGTCACGAAGTGGCCGATCCCCCGCAGGTCGCTCCCCGGCCAGGGTCCGGGACGCGGGCGGGACCCGCAGGCGATGAGCAGGCGGTCGTAGGGCACCGGATCGAGCCCGCCGGCCAGCAGCACCCGCCGCCCGGCGACGTCGACGCCGGTGGCCCGGGCGCGAACCCGCGTAAAGCCCATCCGCGCGTAGAGATCGCGTTCATGGGGCTCGATGTCCTCGTGGCTGAGCTGCCCCGACAGGACGTACATCAACGCGGTGCGCGAGAAGAAGTGCGCCGATTCCTCGGAGACGATGGTGATCGACGCCTCGGCGAGGCGGTGGCGCACGGTGAGCGCGGCCTCGATCCCGGCGACTCCGTTTCCGATGATGACGATGTGCATGCGGGCCCCGATGCTCACCGGTCCAGCGGGTTGCAGACTCCGCCCGCCGGTCCCCCTCCCCGGCGCGGCGTCAGTCCAGCACCACCTCGGCGAACCGTCCCCGGATGAAGCCGCTGCGCTTTTCGATGCACCACGGATCGAACCCGCCGGACTTCAGCTCCTTGCGCACCCGGTGGACCAGCACCTTGAGCCGGTTGCCCCCCTGTCCCAGGGCGCTCCGCCCCCAGACGCCGACGATGACGTCGTCGTCCGCGCACCAGCCGCGTTCCGACTCCGGCAGGCCGCTGCCCCCGTCCTCGTCGATCCGGCGGGCCAGCAGGTACAACAGCACCACGCGGTTCTCGGCGGTGATGCTGTGGCTGAGGCGGGTGGAGAGGTGGGAGATCTCGGCCAGGGTCCCGGCCGGCCCGTCCAGGCTCACCCGCAGCCGGTAGGGGTAGCGATGGTGGTCCGGCTGGACGGTGGGCAGGCGCGTGGGATCGACCTCGACCAGCCGGAATCGGCTGCCGGCGACCTCGAACTCGGCTCCCGCCTGCAGCGGCCTGTCGTCGTCGTCCTCGGTCCCCAGCCACACCTCGCCCCCCGGGTACACCAGCAGCGTCGCCCCGACCTCCGGCCCCGACGCCAACCGGAGATCGGCGCCCGGCCCCGACCCGATGACGAACCGGTCGCCGTGCAGCGGCCGCCGCATCCCCGTGGCGATGTCCTCCAGCGCGAAGGCCTTCAGCTCCCCGACGGCGACCGGCTCCACCGGGGGGCGCACCGTCAGGCGGACCTCGGAGCCCAGCCGCAGCTCGGCGCCGTAGGGCACCGCCACCGAGTCCGTCACCCGCTCGCCGTCCAGGAAGGTCCCGTTGGCGCTGCCGAGATCGCGGACCAGCACCTGCCCCCCGGCGTACCACAGGATGGCGTGGTGCCGGCTGACCTGGGGAGACGGCAGCACGACGTCGTTGTCGGGACCTCGGCCCAGCGAGAGGTGTCGGGTGCCGATGGCGACCGAGCGCTCCTGGCGACCGCCAGGGATCCGCAGCACGAGTTCCGGGTATGCAGGCATGGCGAGACTCTACAACAGGCGCCGCGCGCACCGACCGAGCGGCGCGACAGCGATGTCGCGGATCCCGGCAACACTGCGATGAAACCGGGACTCGAGTTCGCTGTCCTGCGGCTTTCCTCCATGGCACGCGCCTTGCTTCCTTGTACGCCCCCCACCCCGAGGCAGGATCATGATCGGCGCACTCTTCACCATCATCTTCTTCGCGTGGGCCCCCGACGGATGCACCATCCCCGAGTGCGGGGGCGACCGGTTCGACCGCTGGCCGGCCGATGTCGCGGACGGCTCCTGGGACCTGTGGACCGACATCCCCCGGATGACCGGCCACTGCCCGGACATCGACGGGCGCAGCCTCATCCCCGAGATGATGCAGGCCGAGATCGCGCGCCGGGATGGCGACCTGCTCCACCTCGACATCGGTGGCGTGCACCACGAAGCCGCGCTGTGGGGGGACGCGCTCTACGCCGAGGGCTACGGCGCCACCGGCTACGCCAGCGAGGACGGGGAGGGCGTCGACCTCGAGATCGGCGTGATCATCGAGGGCAACGTGCTGTCCCGCGAGGAACTGGCCGGCACCATCTACCTCCAGGTCGACGGGACCGACGGCGTCCCCTGCGAGGTCCAGGCCCGGTTCGGCGCGGCACTGCTGACCTGGACCGAGGGGCAGCCCCGGGTCTGCGACATCCCCGTGCCCCTCGACCCCGAAGACCCCGTCCGGCACCCCGACTCCGGCTTCATGTGCGACTGACCCGCCGGCGCCGGGGAGCGGGTGACATCCCCCGCCGCAGGTCGTAGGCTGGCCCGGTGCTCGATCCGACCGCCACCACGGTCATCCTGAACCCGGCCGCCGCCGGTGGTCGGGTCGGCCGCGACCTGTCGGCCCTGCGCCGCAAGATCCGCGATCGCCTCGGACCGGTGGACATCCAGGAGACCCGGCACCCCGGCCACGCCACCGAGCTGGCCGAGGCGGCGGTCCGGTCCGGTCGGACCGAGCTGCTGTCCCTGGGCGGCGATGGCACCCACAACGAAGTGGTCTGCGGGATCATGGCCGCCGACCCGGCCCCCGCAACGGTGACCCTGGGGATCCTGCCGGCCGGCACCGGCGGCGACTTCCGCCGCAACCTCGCCCACGCCGCCGATCTCGACCAGGCCCTCACCCACGTGGTCACCGCCGATGCCCTCCCCATCGACCTCGGCCATTGCCACTTCGTCACCGACGACGGTCGGGATGCCTCCCGGTACTTCGTCAACATGGCGTCCTGCGGGGTGTCCGGGCTGGTGTGCCGCATCGCCAACCGGTCCAGCAAGCGGCTCGGGGGCCGGGCCACCTTCTTCCTCGCCAGCCTGCGCGGCATGTGGTCGTGGAAGGGCTGCCCGGTGCGGGTGACCGTCGATGACCGGGTCGTCGCCGACGACCTGTCGATCACCACGCTGGTCGGCGCCAACGGCCGCTGGGCCGGCGGCGGCATGATGTTCGCCCCCGACGCCCGCCTGGGCGATGGCCTGCTCGACTTCATGGCGATGGAGGATCGCGGCCTGGCGGGGGCCCTCGCCATCTCCGGTCCGCTCTACAAGGGGCGCCACGTCGGCCGGCCCGACGTCCACACCTGGCGGGGCCGACAGGCCCTGGTCGAGCCCCTCGACCCGTCGCGTCACGCCTGGGTCGAGATCGACGGAGAAGCCCCGGGCCGGGCGCCGGTGCGCTTCGAGGTCGTCCCTGCCGCCATCCGGCTCCGCGACCTGCGCCCCGAGCTGGCCTGACCGTCACGCCCGCCGGCCCGGCGGCCCCCCACCGAGCCGGGGGGCCGTCGGCCGCCTACATGCAGGTGAGGTCGCCGCAGGTGAAGTCCTCGTCCGAGCCGTAGTCGTAGGTGTTGCCCGAGGTGATGAGGTAGATGTCCTCCGGCGCGTTGTCCGTGCTGCCCGATCCCCAGTCACAGCCGGTGGACCGCAGGCTGCTCTCCTCGGAGATGATGGCCCCTCCGAAGTCGGCGGTGTTGTTCAGGTAGCCGGCGACGCTGCTGCTGTCGCCGACGCAGACGGCGGTGCCGCCGAACACGGCCGCCCCGGCCCCATACTGGGCCTCGTTGTCCTCGACGAGCGAATAGCCGAGGGTGAAGCTCACCGTCGTGTCGTTGGTGCCGTCCACGTAGGCCGCGCCGCCCGAGTACGTCGCGATGTTGTCGTGGACGATCGAATCCGACAGGGTCAGCGACCCGTCGACGACCGCGGTGGCCGCGCCATAATCGGCCCGGGTCCCGGCGATCTCCGACGAGCGCAGTTCGACGTCGCACCCCTCGACGTAGACGCCGCCGCCCACGTCGGCCTGGGTGTCGGACACGTAGATGTCCTCGGCGACCAGGGTCGAGTTCGCCCCGCAGTACAGGGCACCCCCGGTCATCGCGCTGCGCGACCCGAAGAAGGTCCCGCTGCCGTCGCCGTCCTGGAGGGTGAGCCCCTGCAGGTACAGGTCCAGCCCGGCGTCGCGAACCGTGATCACCGAGCGCGCGTCCCCCGCCGAGATCACCGTCCGCGATGCACCGGCCGGCCCGATGACCGACACGTCCGCGCTCAGGATGAGCGGCGTGTACCAGGTCCCGGCGCAGAAGTAGAAGGTGCCGTCGATGTTGAGGTCCCAGGTCGCGGGCGAGGTGTATGTCCCGTCGGCGAATTCGTCGGTGAAGTCGAGCATCGTGCCGTCTTCGGCCATGAACGCCGCCCGGCCGTCCTCGCTGGTGCTGCTGTCGCAGTCGTTGTCCAGCCCGTCGCAGAACTCCTCGGCACCCGGGTACACCCACGCGTTGCCGTCGTCGCAGTCGCCGTCCTCGGCGGCGTAGCCGTCGGGCATGTCGCAGGCGACGGTGGTCGTGCTGGTGCCAACCCCGTCCCCGTCCAGGTCCCGGTACCAGGTCGCGGCATCGACGGCGCTGGCTTCGTCGATGACATCGTCGCAGTCGTCGTCGACGTCGTTGCAGAACTCGTCCGCCCCCGGGTGGATGGCGGCGTCGGTGTCGTCGCAGTCGAAGGCGCCGGAAACGGCGACGTAGCCATCGGGCCGGGTGCAGGCCCGCACCGAGTCGCTGCCGTCGCCGTAGCCGTCATCGTCCCAGTCGGCGTACCAGGTGGACGCATCCGCCGCCGAGGACTCATCGATCTCGTCGTCGCAGTCGTTGTCCACCTCGTCACAGACCTCGGTGGCGTCCGGGTTGATCGATGCGTCGGAGTCGTCGCAGTCCGAGCGGGTGTCGGGGTCCACTGCGTCGTAGCCCTCGGGCCCGGTACAGGCGGTCACCCCGGCGCTGAAGTCATGGAACCCGTCGTCGTCGAGGTCGGGGTACCAGGTCGACGCGTCCACCGCCGAGTCCTCGTCGATGACGTCGTCGCAGTTGTTGTCGACCCCGTCACACACCTCGTCGGCGCCGGGGTTGATGGCGGCGTCGCCGTCGTTGCAGTCCTCCCCGGCGTCCAGCGACGCGTAGCCCTCGGGGGCTTCGCAGGCGGTGACCGATTCGCCCGGAACCGGGTAGCCGTCCCCGTCGGCGTCCGGGTGGAACGGCACCGCGCCCTCGGCCAGGGGCCCGTCGACCTCGCCGTTGCAGTCGTTGTCGATCCCGTCACAGACCTCGGCAGCACCCGGGTTCACCGCCCCGTCGGCGTCGTCGCAGTCCTCTCCGTTGTCGGCGTAGCCGTCGGGCCGGTCGCAGGAGCTCTTGGCCAGCAGCGGGTCGCCGTAGCCGTCGTCGTCGACGTCGGCATACCAGGTGGGCGCATCGACAGCGTCGTCCTCGTCCACCAGCGTGTCGCAGTCGTCGTCCCGGCCGTTGCAGGTCTCGTCGGCCCCCGGGTGGACCGCGGCGATGGTGTCATCGCAGTCATCGGGGTTGTCGGCGACCCCCTCTCCCGGCTCGCAGGCCTCCACGATGACCCCGGGGTTGCCGTAGCCGTCGAGATCGGCGTCCTGGTAGAAGGACTGCAGCAGGCCCTCGTCAACCGATCCGTCGCAGTCGTTGTCGACCTGGTCGCAGATCTCCACCGCCGACGGATTGATCGCCGGGTTGTCGTCGTCGCAGTCGATGCTGCTGTCGTAGCCGTCCTGGTCGGCGTCCGTGGGGGTCCCGGTGTCGTCGGCAGAGCCGGTGTCGTCGCCCACGCCGCCCTTGTCACCGCAGCCGGCGATCAGCAGGCCAGCGAGGAGGAGAGAATGCACGGCGGTCTCCGAGGTTCACGGTTCAGCCCCGACATTAGCCCGCCGATCCGCCGCCGTCCCGAGCGTCCCCGGTTGTTCACTCGCAGGTGACCGGGGTGCAGAGGAAGTCGGTGTCGTCGCCGAAGTCGTGGGAACCTCCGTAGGGATCGATGTAGATGTCCTCGGGGCTGTTGTCGGTGGCGTCCACCCCCCAGTCGCAGCCGTTGGACCGGAAGGTCGACCCGCTGAGGTAGGCCGCCCCCCCATAGGTGCCGACGTTGGCGAAGTACCCCACGCTGTGCTCGGCGTCGCCCACGCAGGTCGCCCAGGCGTCGAACGCCGCCGTTCCCCCGCCATAGACGGCCTCGTTGCCCTCGATCACCGAGTACCCCACCGTGAGGCGGGCCGTGGCGTCGCCGCTGCCGTCGAGGTACGCCGCGCCCCCCGAGTTGGTCGCCGTGTTGCCGGACACGACCGTGTCACTCAGCGTCAGGCTGCCGTCGGTCACCGCCACCGCCCCGCCGAAGTCGGCCACGGCGTCGGTGATCTCCGACGACTGCAGGACGACGTCGCAGCCCTCGACGTAGACCCCACCCCCGACGTCCGCCCGGCTGTCGGTGATCACCACGTCCGTGGCGGACAGGGTGGCGTTGGCGGCGCAGAAGATCCCGCCTCCCCCCAGGTAGGTGTGGCCCCCGAACACCGCGCCGCTCCCCTCGCCGTCGCGGATGGTGAACCCCTCCACCGACACGTCGACCCCGGTCGACCGCACGGTGATCACCGATCGCTGGTCCCCGGCCGACAACGTCGTCTCCCCGCTGCCATGGACGCCGATCACCGAAACGTCGGCGCTGATCACGAGGCTGGTGTACCAGTCCCCCGGGCAGAACCAGAACTGCCCGTCGGTGTCCAGGTCCCAGGCCCCCGGGTCGCTGTAGGTCCCCTCGGCAAAGAAGCTGGTGACGTCGGTCACCGTGCCGTCCTCTCCCACGAAGGTCACCAGGCCATCTTCGACGGTCGCTTCGTCGCAATCGTCGTCCAGGCCGTTGCAGATCTCCTCGGCGCCGGGATGCACCTCGGGGTCGTGGTCGTCGCAGTCCCCCTGCTCCAGGGCGAAGCCGTCGGGTTGGGCGCACTGGACCACGGTGGCCTCGGTCGTGCCGTAGTCGTCGCCATCCCGGTCGCGGTACCAGGTGGGCGCATCCGCGGCGTCATCCTCGTCCACGACCTCGTCGCAGTCATCGTCGAAGCCGTTGCACAGCTCGGGCAGGGCCGGGCTCCGGTCTGCATCGTCGTCGTCGCAGTCGCCCCCCACCTCGATGAACAGGTCGGGCGGCGAGCAGGCCTGCACCGACACATCATCGTCGCCGTAGCCGTCGCCATCCCGGTCCTGGTACCAGGTCCCCGCATCGACCGCGTCGTCCTCGTCCACCAGGGCGTCGCAGTCATCGTCGATGCCGTTGCACAGCTCGTCGACGCCCGGGTTCACCGCCGGGTCGGTGTCGTCGCAGTCGTCGGGGTTGTCGGCCAGGCCTTCGGTGAACTCGCAGACCTCGACCACCGCCAGGGGGTCTCCGTAGCCGTCGCCGTCAGCATCCACGTAGAAGGACTGGAGCACCCCTTCGTCGATGGCCCCATCGCAGTCGTTGTCCACCCCGTCGCAGACTTCGTCTTGGGGCACGCAGGCGT
>RFKJ01000652.1 GCA_003694325.1 Deltaproteobacteria bacterium | reverse complement strand
CTCGGCGGCCAGCGCCGGCTGGTGCAGCTCTCGCGCCAGGCGCGCCGCCATGCGGTGCCAGCCCAGGGTGCTGGCCAGGTCCAGGGCCCGCTGCCGGTGTCCATGGCGTTCGAGCCACCGCAGCGGACGCCGCAACTCGCCGGAGAGCATGTCGGGGTCGGGGTGGACCGACTCGTTGACGCTCCGGATCAGCCCCGGCAGTCGGGCCCCCAGCGGCCGTCGACCGGCCATGGTTCGGACCTGCCGGGCCGCCGCGGGCTGGCCGGCGGCTGCCAGGCAGTCGGCGGCGGTCTCCGCGTCCCCGGCTGCCAGGGCCACGCAGGCCCCCAGGGTGCCCGCCTGGCCCCGAGCCAGCAGCGCGGCGGCGCGGGTCGCCAGCCGTTGGGCTCCCCCATCGATCAGCCCGGCCCGGCGCAGCTCGCGCTCGATGTAGGCGACCAGCAGCAGGCCAGCCAGCTCGGGGCGCTGGTTGGCCTCCAGCAGGGTGGCTGCCTCGATGACCTGTGGGGCCCGGTCGGGGTGCTGCTCCCGGGCGCTCCGCCCCACCGCGCTCCTGGCCATCAGTCGTCCTCCCCGGGCAGCGTCGCCAGCCGCTGCATCATGGCGTCGGGGTCGTTGGCGTTGCGGACCGCCTCCTCGGGCTCGATCAGGCCATCGCGGACGTAGCGGAACAGGCAGTGGTCGAGGGACTGCATCCCGCCGGCCCCGTTGCTGGCCGACTGCAGGTGCCCATCGATCTGGTGGGTCTTGCCTTCGCGGATCATGTTGGCCACGGCATAGCTGTTCAGCAGAACCTCGAGGGCGGCGATGCGCCCCTCGCCGGTGGCCTGCTTGCAGAGTTGCTGGGCCACGATGCCGCGCAGCATCACGCTGAGCACCCCGCGCGCCTGCTCGCGGGTGGCGTCGGGTACCGCGTCGATGATCCGGTCCACCGCCTTCGCCGCAGAGTTGGTGTGCAGGGTACCGAGCACCAGCACGCCGGTCTCGGCCGCCTGCAGCGCCAGGCTGACGGTCTCCTGGTCGCGCAGCTCTCCGACCATCAGCACGTCGGGGGCCTCGCGCAGCGCCGATCGCAGGCCGTCGGAGAAGCTCTTGACGTCGGTGCCCACGGCACGCTGGGTGACCACGCTGTGGATCGGGGGATGCACGAACTCGATGGGATCTTCCAGGGTGATGATGTGCCGCCGGGAGTTGCGGTTGATGTCGTGGATCATCGCCGCCAGGGTCGTCGTCTTGCCCGATCCCGTGGGGCCGGTGACCAGGACCAGCCCGTTCTGGTGCCGGGTCAGGGTTCGGACCGCGGCGGGCAGCAGCAGCTCCTTCATGGTCGGCAGCCGCTCGGGGATCACCCGAAACACCGCGCTGAGCCCATCCCGCTGCATGAACGCGTTGGCCCGGAAGCGTCCCACCCCCTCCAGCACGTAGATGAAATCGAGCTGCATCTCCCGTTCGAGGGTATGGCGCTGCTGGTCGTCGAGGACCTGCCAGATGAAACGGCGGGTCTCGACGTCGCCCAGCTCGCGGAAGGGCAGGGTGACGAGATCGCCGTCCAGGCGGACCACCGGCGGCTTTCCGGCATGCAGGTGCAGGTCGCTGGCCCGTTGGTCCACCACGACGCGCAGGAAGGAGTCGAGCCAGGCGCCCATCAGTCCCTCAGGTCCGCAGGGGGCCCGGCGAGGCGGGCTTCGAACGGGGCCTTGTCTCGGGCCTTCATCCACGCCAGCTCCCCGGTGATCAGTCCGGCGTCGAGCAGGCGCAGCAGGTCGGCGTCCATGAGCTGCATCCCCGATTCGCTGGATGTCGTGATGACGCTGGGGAGCTGGAAGGTCTTGCCCGTCCGGATGAGGTGGGCCACCGCGTCGTTGTTGAGCATGACCTCGCAGGCCAGCACCCGCCCCTGGCCATCGGCGCGAGGCAGCAGGTGCTGGCAGACCACCGCCCGGAGGCTGGTGGCGAGCATGGACCGCACCTGGTGCTGCGCCGTCGGAGGAAACACGTTGATGAGGCGGTCCAGCGTGGTGTCGGCCGACGCCGTGTGGACCGTGCCGAGCACGAGGTGGCCGGTCTCGGCGGCGGTGACGGCGAAGGAGATCGTCTCGAGGTCCCGCATCTCGCCGACGAGGATCACGTCGGGGTCCTCGCGCAGGGTGGCCCGCAGCGCTGCGGAGTAGCTGGTGGTGTGGGTCCCCAGCTCCCGCTGGTTCACCAGGCTCCGGACGCGCGGGTGGACGACCTCGATGGGATCCTCGAGGGTGACGATGTGCAGGCCGGCCCGGCGGTTCATGGTGTCGATGAGGGCGGCCAGGGTCGTGGACTTGCCGCTGCCGGTGGGACCCCCGATGAGCACCAGCCCGTTCTTGAGCTGTCCGAGGGTGGCGACGACGGGAGGCAGGCCCAGCTTGTCGAGGCTGGGGATCTCCCCGCGGACGACCCGGAAGACGGCCGACAGGCCGCGAAACTGGCGAAAGACGTTGGCCCGGAACCGCACCCCGTGGGAGCGGACCTCGTAGGAGAAGTCGACGTCCTCCTGCGCCTCGATGGCCGCGAGCTGCGAGGAACGGAGGATCGGGGCGATCATCGCCTGGACATCCGACTCGGTCAGCGTCGGTTCGCCTTCCAGCGGGCGCACCTCCCCCATCCGCTTGGCCATCGGGGGATAGCCGGGGCAGAGCACGAGATCGTCGGCCTCCTCGGCGTTCATGGTCACCAGCAGTCGATCGAGGCGGCTCCCCAGCGTCTCGGTCGGGTCGAGGCGGGCGGCGGCCTGGAGCTGCCACAGCGCGGCCAGTCGGCGGGCGCGTTCGGCGACCCGGGGATCGTCGTCGTCGATCAGCGGAACCACCGCGTCGCCGACCGAGGGATCGCCCAGCTCCTCCAGGCAGTCGAGGCAGGCGCGGCGCAGCTCCTTGTCGTCGAATTGGAGGAGGCGGGCGACGTGTTCGGCGCTCCCGGGCGCCTTGAGCGCCGCGATGGCCTGGACGGCGCCGATGCGAAGCAGGGGCTCCTTGAAGGCGATGTGGACCAGGTACGGACCGGCCCGGGGGTCCCCCAGCTCGGCCATGGCCTGCATAGCCCGCTCCCGCACCCACCAGTCGCTGTCCTCGTTGGCCGTCCGGGCCAGCGCGCCCAGGGCCCGGGGTGCGGCGAGGCGGCGGATGATCTCGACGGCGAACATCCGTACCGGGGCCGACGGGTCGCCGAGGAGGACCACGGCGTAGGGAAGCAGGCGCTCGCCGGCGATCTCCACCAGCGCGTCGGCCACTCGTTCCCGGACCCACCAGTCCTCGTCGCGGAGCAGTTCGAACAGCCGGGGCCACAGCTCCTGGGCCGGGTCCTGCACCTTGCGGGCGATCTCCACCGCGGTGCGGCGGACGTCGGCCCGAGGGCTCCGGAGCAGCCACATCACCGTTCGCGCCACCTCCAGGCTGCCCTTCTCGCCGAGCCCGGCCAGCACCTCCCCGGCCCGGGCCCGGACGGCGAGCTGTCGGTGCCCGAGGGCGTCGACCAGCGCCGGCAGGATGGCGTCGGTGCCGATCTGTTCGAGGGTGTCCAGGACGGCGAGGCGCACCGACTTGGGGCCGGCTCGCAGCCGGCCGCGGAGGGCCTGGATCGCCTGGGGGCTGTCGAACCGCGACAGGCCGCGGACCGCGGCCCGCACGATGCTCTGGTGCGGCGATTCCAGGCACCCGGCGACGTTGTCGAACCACTCCTCCTCGGTCGCCAGGGCCGAGAACGCCTTCACCGCGGCCTCGGCGATGGTCACCTCGTCGTCGGTGAGCAGCTCTGAGAGCACCTGCAGCGCGCCCTCGCGATCTCCGGCCATGAAGTGCTCGTCGCCGAGATACCGGACGATGAGCTGTCGCTCCCGGGTGGTCGCCACCGGCAGGGCCGCCAGGAAGGCCGGGATGGCGTGGTGGCCGGCGATCCGCACCGTGACCTCGATGGCCTGGCGGCGTCCGGGGAACTCGCGCTCGGCCATCATCTCGGTCAGCCGCGCCAGGGCCGTCTTGCCGCCGACGGTGGACAACACCTTCGCCGCGGCGCTGCGCAGTCCGGCGTCGTGGCTGCGGAGCAGCTCGCACAGCTCGGCATGGTGTCGCGGATCGTTGACCAGGGGCAGGGCCTCCACCAATGCGGCCCGCAGGTTGCTGTCGGCCCCGGGCAGGGCACGCATCAGCGGTGCGAACAGGCTCCGGTCGCCGCTCTGGCGAACGAGCTGCACCAACAGGCGGCAGCGATGGCGATGCTGGACGGGGTCCGTCACCCGCTCCTGGAGGAGCTCCAGCAGGCGCTCGACCTCCCGACCCGGCAGCGCCCCCAGCCGCTCTGCGAACGCCTGGACTTCGGGCGCACCCGCAAACCGGGTCCGCCGGACCTGCTGCACCAGGGCTCGACTGCGCATGTCGGAACCGTAGTCCGTGCAACGCGCCGGTGGGGCTGGCCGGAAGCCTCGGGAGCGTCTCCTTTCGTCGCGGCAGCGCCACGGAGGCCGACGGGTCCGACCCGAACCGATGCCGGAGGCCCGTTGCGGGTCGCCGGCTCCCCGGTGGAAGGGTCCCGGACGCTGGAGGGCGCGGGCGACGGCTGCGGCCCGGTCACCGGGGGGGACGACGCCAGCGTGGAACGCCCCTGCCGCGACAGGAGCGCAGCCGCCGGCGAAGGGACCCGAGCCCCTCACGACCGGGCCGGGGCCGCAGCCGAGGGAACATGGGTCGGGGGGGCCGGATGTGAAAGGTGGCCCTTGCCGAGGCCCGCCACCGGGGCGGGCGGCCTCCCGGTCGGCGATGGGCGTGTCGCCTACCGCTTGTCGCGCCCCAGGACCCGCCGCACCAACCGCCCGGCGAGGCCGCGGGGGCGCTCGTGCTCGGGGCTGGTGG
>RFKJ01000651.1 GCA_003694325.1 Deltaproteobacteria bacterium | reverse complement strand
TCCCCGTACTTCTCGCCGAACAGGGCCATCGCGCCCGCCTCCTGGGCCTGTTGAAGTGGGACGACCCGCGTCTGCACCGGGGTGTTGGCCAGCACCTGGCGGTACACCAGGTCCTCGACCCGGCGCAGTTCCTCGGTGGTCAGGGCCTTGTGGTGGGCGAAGTCGAACCGCAGGCGATCCGGGGCGACCAGGCTGCCCTTCTGGGTGACGTGCTCGCCCAGCGTCCGCCGCAGGGCGGCGTGCAACAGGTGGGTGGCCGTGTGGTTGAGACGGATCCGGGCCCGCCGCTCGGCGTCGATGCGCGCGGTCACCGCCTGCCCCACCCGGAGCGTGCCCCGTCGGACCTCGACGTCGTGGACCCACAGGCCGTCCACGGGCTTTCGGGTGTCCGCCACCATCGCGTCCACCTCATCGGAGGACAGGGTCCCCTGGTCGCCCACCTGTCCACCGCTCTCGGCGTACATCGGGGTCCGGTCCAGGACCACCCGGCCGGACTGGCCTGCCGACAGCTCGTCCACCCGCCCGTCGTCGGTCACGATGGCCAGGACCGTCGCCTCGCAGGCGTCCTCCTCGTAGCCGACGAAGACCGTGTCTCCATGGGTGTCGTGCAGCTCCCGCCAGGTGGCGCTCACCCGTTCCTCGCCCGAGCCCCGCCAGGCGGCACGCCCCTTGGCCCGCTGCTCCTCCATCGCCGCCTGGAAGCCCGCCTCGTCCACGGCGCAGCCCCGCTCCTCGCAGATGATGGCGGTCAGGTCCAGGGGAAAGCCGTAGGTGTCGTACAGCCGGAAGGCGACATCCCCGGGCAGCCGCCCCCCGGTGGGGATCCGGTCCAGCTCGGCCTGCAGCAGGTGCAGGCCCTTGCTCAGCGTCTCGGCGAAGCGTTCCTCCTCCCCCTTGACCACTTCGGAGATGAAGTCGCGGCGGCGAACCAGGTCGGGGTAGGCATCGCCCATGTGGTCGACCACCGCGTCGGTGACCTCGTGGAGGAAGCTCCCCTCGAGCCCCAGCTTGACGCCGAACCGGATCGCCCGGCGCATGATCCGCCGCAGGACGTAGCCGCGTTCCTCGTTGCTCGGCATGACCCCGTCGGCCACCAGGTGCGCCGTCGCCCGGGCGTGGTCGGCGATGACCCGCAGCGCCGTGTCCACGTCGTCGTCCTGCCCGTAGCGGACCCCGGCCAGCGACGCGGCCCGGTCGATGATCGGGGCGAAGCAGTCGGTGTCGTAGTTCCAGTACTTGCCCTGCAGCGCGGCGACCACCCGCTCCAGGCCCATCCCGGTGTCCACCGACGGCCGGGGCAGGGGTTCCATCCGCCCGTCGGCAAACCGCTCGAACTGCATGAACACGAGGTTCCAGATCTCGACGTAGCGGTCCGACCCGGTGGCCGGTCCGCCGGCGGGTCCGTATTCCGGCCCGTGGTCGTAGTGGATCTCGGTGCAGGGACCACAGGGACCGGTGTCCCCCATGGACCAGAAGTTCTCCTTGGCCCCCATGCGCTGGATGCGTTCCGCCGGCAGTCCGTCGATGGCGGCCCACAGGTCGAACGCCTCGTCGTCCTCCTCGAAGACGGTCACCCACAGGCGGTCGGGGTCCATGCCGAAGCCGCCGTCCGCCAGCGGCAGGGTCAGCAGTTCCCAGGCATAGCGGATGGCGTCCGCCTTGAAGTAGTCGCCGAACGAGAAGTTGCCGAGCATCTCGAAGAAGGTGTGGTGACGCGCCGTCCGGCCGACGTTGTCGAGATCGTTGTGCTTGCCGGAGACCCGCAGCACCTTCTGGGCCGACGCCGCCCGGGTGTAGTCCCGGGATTCCTGGCCGGTGAAGACATCCTTGAACTGCACCATGCCGGCGTTGGTGAAGAACAGGGTGGGGTCGTTGGCCGGGATGAGGGACGAGCTGGGCACGATCCGGTGTCCGCGCGCGGCGAAGAAGTCGAGGAAGCGCGAACGGATCTCGGCAGAGCTGAGCGTGGTCACGGCGTCACCAGGGAGGGGAGGGCAAGGCCGGCACCTATGACCGGCCTGTGCCCGAGGCAAGGCGGGGGAGCGGCGAGCCGGCGTCCGCCGCGTCGGCCCGGCCCGGGGGTCGGCTCCCAGTTGCGACCCGACCGGAACCGCCGGCGCGCTCCCGCATCGCCGGGTGCGAACCGCGGCTTCGCCCCCGCCGCCTCAGGTCACGAGCTGGACCGGCGAGGCGGCGGTGCCGTCGGCGTCGTCGAGGAGCCCGTGGTGCCGGAGGATGTCCTCCTTGAGGCGCTGCATGACCTCCGGGTTTTCGAGCAGCCAGGCCATGGCGTTGTCCCGGCCCTGCCCGGCGCGCTCGTCCCCCACCGCGTACCAGGAACCCGACCGCTTCACGAGATCGAGGTCCAGCCCGAGGTCGATCAGCTCGCTGACCTCGACCACTCCCTTTCCATACATGATGTCGAATTCCGCCTTGCGGAACGGAGGGGCCAGCTTGTTCTTGACCACCTTCACCCGGGTGCGGTTGCCGATGACCTGGTCGCCCTTCTTGATCGACCCGATCCGCCGGATGTCCACCCGCACCGAGGCGTAGAACTTCAAGGCGTTGCCGCCGCTGGTGGTCTCGGGGCTGCCGAACATGACCCCGATCTTGTGGCGGAGCTGGTTGATGAACATCATGACGGCGTGGGACTTGTGGATCGCCGAGGTCAGCTTGCGCATGGCCTGGCTCATGAGGCGGGCCTGGGCACCGGGCGAGGAGTCGCCCATGTCCCCCTCCAGTTCCGCCCGCGGGACCAGCGCGGCCACCGAGTCGACCACGACGATGTCGATGGCCCCCGACCGGACCAGGGTCTCGGCGATCTCCAGGGCCTGTTCCCCGGAGTCGGGCTGGGAGATGAGGAGCTGCTCGGTGTCCACGCCCAGGGCCCGGGCGTAGGTCGGGTCGAGGGCGTGTTCGGCGTCGATGAACGCCGCGACTCCGCCGGCCTTCTGGCACTGGGCGATGGTCTGCAGGGCCAGGGTGGTCTTGCCCGACGCCTCCGGGCCGTAGATCTCGCAGATCCGGCCGCGGGGGAAGCCGCCGATGCCCAGCGCGATGTCGACCGAGAGGCAGCCGGTGGGGATGACCTCCACCCGGGGATGGGCATCGTCGCCCAGGCGCATGATCGAGCCCTTGCCGAACTGACGTTCGATCTGCTTGACGGCGGCGTCGATGGCCTTGGTGCGCATATCGTTTCTGAACAGGATATTTAAACCTTGACGAAATTT
>RFKJ01000650.1 GCA_003694325.1 Deltaproteobacteria bacterium | reverse complement strand
GAGATGCCGGTACCCGCGGCGCCACCCAGGGGCGGTGGGGGCGGGTGAGGGGTGTGCGGAATAGGGGATGGCCCGGCCCGCACCCGGAGGAGTCCATGTCCGACCAGCCGCTGATCCTCGCCGACGTGCCGCCCCACGCCGGCTTCCTGTTCCTCGACCGCCGGTCGGGCGCGACCCCCGGCGCGGTCCTCGACGAGCTGGCCCGCCTGCCGATGTCGGAGGACCTCGTGGTCGGGCTCGGCCACTCGCTCCTCGCGGCGCTGGGGGCGACCATTCCGGGCATGCGCCCGATGCCGGGCTGGCCGGACAGCCCCGTGCCGATCCCCACGACCCCCGCCGACCTGTTCCTGCTGGTCGCCGGGGACGACCTCGGTGCGGTGCTGCACCGGGAACGCGCGGTGCGGGCGGCGCTCCCGTCGCTGTCGGTGACCGACCGGGTGGCGGGCTTCATGCACGCCGACAGCCGGGACCTCACCGGCTACGAGGATGGCACCGAGAACCCCACCGGGGACCACGCCCGGGCCGTGGCGTTGCGGACCGGCATGGGCCCGGGGCTGGACGGGTCCAGCGTGGTGGCGGTGCAGCGGTGGGTGCACGACCTGGATGCCTTCGATGCCCTCGGCCGCGAGCGGCAGGACGCCGCCATCGGCCGGGCCCGGGACTCCAACGAGGAGCTGGCCGACGCGCCGGCCTCGGCCCACGTCCGGCGCACGGCCCAGGAGGACTTCGACCCCGAAGCCTTCCTGGTGCGCCGCTCGATGCCGTGGCGGGATCACCGGGGGGCCGGGCTGGTCTTCGTGGCCTACGGGGCGACCCTCGACCCGTTCGAGGCCCAGCTCCGCCGGATGGTCGGTCTGGACGACGGCGTCGTCGACGCGCTGTTCTCCTTCACCCGGCCGGTCACCGGGGCGACCTTCTGGTGCCCCCCGCTGGCGGATGGCCGCCTGGACCTGCGGGCCGTGCAGCCCGCGATCTCCTGAGGGGCCACCCTGCCGACCCTCACCCAGCTCCAGTACCTGCTCGCGGTGCAGCGGGAGGGGCACTTCGGCCGGGCGGCGGCGGCCTGCCACGTGTCGCAGCCGACGCTGTCGGCCGGCATCCAGAAGGCCGAGGCCGAGCTGGGGGTGGTGATCTTCGACCGCCAGTCCCGGCCGGTGCAACCCACCGGGCCCGGGCGGCGGGTGCTGGAGCTGGCCCGGGAGGTCGTGTCGGCCCACGAGCGGCTGCTGGCGGCTGCCGCCGGGGGACTGTCGAAGATCGGGGGTCCGTTCACCCTGGGGGTGATCCCCACGCTGGCGCCCTATGTCCTGCCCTGGTTCCTGGGACCGTTCGCCGAGCGCCACCCCGAGGTGGAGCTGACCGTCCTCGAGCGGCCGACCGACAGCATCATCCAGCTCATCCGGGCCGGCCGCATGGATGCCGCGATCCTCGCCACCCCCCTCGACGAGGCCTCGCTGGTGGAGGAGGTCCTGTTCTACGATCCGTTCTACGTCTACGCCAGCCTGGACGCACCGCTCCTCGACGCCGACGAGGTCGAGCTGTCGGACCTCGACCCCGGCGGGCTGTGGCTGCTGGAGGATGGCCACTGCTTCCGGGCCCAGGTGATCAACCTCTGCGGGCTGCACCGCCGCAGCGTGCTGGCCTCCGTCCGGTTCGCCGGCGGCAGCTTCGAGACGCTGCGCGGGCTCATCGATCGAACCGGCGGCTACACCCTGGTGCCCGAGACCTTCGCCATGACCCTGCCCCGAGAGGTGCGCACGGCCCAGGTCCGACCCATCCGCCATCGGGTGCCGACCCGCGAGGTCGGCCTCGTCCACCACCGCAGCAGTTGGAAAACGGACATCCGCCGGGCACTGCGGGAGGTGATCGACGCCGGCCGTCCCCCGGCCCTGGCCACCGAGCTGGCGGAGGGGGAGGTGCTGTCCATCCACCTGGAATGATTGCTGACGCCTATCGGGCAAAAGAAACAATCGATTGGAACGATGGCTTGGGGGCGCGCATGTTTCGCCTGCTTCGCCCGCCGTGGGGCGCACCACAGGAGAGAACCATGTCGACCATCATCAACAGCACCCTGCCACCGTTCAAGGCCCAGGCCTGGTACAACGGAGACTTCGTCGAGATCACCGACGAGACCCTCCGCGGGCACTGGAGCATCCTCTTCTTCTACCCGGCCGACTTCACCTTCGTCTGCCCGACCGAGCTGGGTGACATGGCCGATCACTACGACGCCTTCAAGGAGGCGGGCGTCGAGGTCTACTCGGTGAGCACCGACACCCACTTCACCCACAAGGCCTGGCACGACACCTCGGAGACCATCGGGCGGATCCGCTTCCCGATGCTGGCCGATCCCACCGGCCACCTCTCCCGGGCGCTCGGCGTCTACATCGAGGAGGAGGGGCTGGCCTGCCGCGGGACCTTCGTCGTGGACCCCGAGGGCCGGATCAAGGTCGCCGAGCTGCACGACAACAGCATCGGCCGCAACGCCGAGGAGCTGCTGCGCAAGGTGCGCGCGGCCCAGTTCGTCGCCGAGCACGACGGCGAGGTCTGCCCGGCGCGGTGGACGCCGGGGGCACCCACCCTCAAGCCGGGCGTGGACCTCGTCGGGAAGATCTGAACGCGGCGGGGTCCGACCAGGCGAGGTCGAGGTCCGGGTCGCCCGCACCGGGCGGCGCGCGGTGCGTCGGCGCCGGCGGCGGGGCGAACTCCACCGCTGCCACCTCGACCCCCATGACCCGGTCGCGAAACGGTACCCGGCCGGGGTCGTCGCCGGCGGCCCCGGCCACCACCATCAGCGGCAGCAGGTGTTCCTCGCGCGGGTGACAGAACCGGGCGTCGGGCGCCTGCTGCCAGTTGGCGAGGGCGGCGCGGCGCCGGGGGGCGGGGGCGGCGCAGACCGTCTCCAGCCAGGCATCGAATCGACGTGACGCCTGAAGGGCGCGGGGGCCGCCTCCCTGCATCAGGGCGCCCATGTTGTGGAAGCTCATGCCGCTGCCGATGATGCGCACCCCCTCGCGGCGCAGCGGTGCCAGGGCCCGGCCGATGGCGAGGTGCTCGGGGGCGTCCAGCCCCTGCCGCAGCGAGACCTGGAAGGTGGGGATCCGGGCGTCGGGGACGGCCACCTTGAGGGGGACGAAGACTCCGTGGTCGAAGCCGCGGTCGGGATCCGTCGCGGTGGCGAACCCGGCGTCCTGCAGGAGGGCGACCGCCCGCCGGGCGACGTCCGGCGCGCCGGGGGCCGGCCAGGTCAGGGCGTAGGTGTGCGGGGGAAAGCCGTAGTAGTCGAAGTACAGGGGCGGCCGGGCCCCGGTCTGCACGGTGACGACGGGCTCCTCCCAGTGCGCCGACACGACGAGCAGGGCCCGGGCGTTCGCAAGCCGCTGCCCGAGTCCTTGCAGCCAGGCGCGCATCCGCTCCCAGGTGTCGGGGGGGCCCATGGTCCACTCCATGAAGAAGCAGGGGCCACCGCCGTGGGGGATGTACAGGGTCGGGAGCGCATCGCCCGCGGGCGGATCCAGGGATTCCATCGGGTCCTCCCTCGGGCTCGCCCCCCCGGCTGCTGGCCGAAGACGCCGGCCTTCCGGGTGCCCGGGGCGCCGAGGCCGGGCGGGGGGTGGATCATGACCTCGGCGCGATGGGCACCTTCTTCCAGCGGCCCCAGGCGACGAAGCCCGCGAGGGCTCCCAGCACCAGGGTCACGGGCAGGGCTGAGAACTCGCCGCGGACGATGTGGAAGCCCGTGGCGAGCACCATGATGACCGTGATTCCGGCGGCCGCCAGGGGCGTGAGCCGGGGCTGGATCCGGGTGGCAGCCGGGAGGATGAGGCCAGCGGCGCCGAGAAGCTCCGAGACGCCGATGAACCGCACCAGGAGCGCCAGATCGTCGCGCACCCAGGGCAGCGTCTGGGACAGGTCGTCGATGGCCGTGAAGGTCTTCATGGCGCCGGCCATGCCGAAGGCGATGGCCAGCAGCACCTGGGCCACCCACAATCCGGTGTTCATGCCCGTCGTTGGGGAGGTGGCCATGGTCAACCGCCCAGGTTCCGGTGCGCCCCGTCGCAGAAGGGGGCGTTGCCGGTGTACTTGCACTGGCAGAGGGCCACCTTCTTCTTTTCGTCGATCGTGAACTCCAGCGGCGTGAACTCGGTGCCCCGGTGAGAGCCGTCGCAGAAGGGCTGCTTCGTGGACCGCCCGCAGCGGCACCAGTAGTAGGTGCCGGCCTCCAGCTCGAGGACCGCGGGAGTCCTGGCGGCGATGATGGGATCGGACATGCGGCCTCCTTGCACGTGGGTTGCCTTGCGCCGGACGACGGCGCGGCGGGTTCGCTCGCAAGAGTATGCATGGGAATATATCTTGGAAAGTGATGAAATTCAGATAGTCTCTATCGCCTGGAGAGATGCATCGTGGCTGCCCTCGACAGCGTGACCCTCGACCAGATCCGGCTGTTCGTCTGCGTGGCCGAGCAGGGGAGCTTCTCGGCGGCCGGTCGCCGGCTTCGCCGAGCGCAGTCCGCCGTCAGCGTCGGGGTCGCCAACCTGGAGCGGTCGCTGGGGGTGCAGCTCTTCGACCGTTCCGGCCACCGCCCGGTGCTGACCGAGGCAGGCAAGAGCCTGCTCTCCGACGCGCGGAAGGTCCTGGACGATGTCGGGGCGCTCGGACGGCGCGCCGCCAGCGTCGCCCAGGGGTTGGAGCTCGAGGTCGGGCTGGCTGTGGACGCGGTCCTCCCGTCCAAGCTGCTCATCGCGGCTGCCCGGGCGTTCCGGGATGCATACCCGACCGTGTCGCTGCGCATCCGGACCGAGGTTCTCGACGCGGTCGTCTCGCTCGTCCTCGACGGGAGCTGTCGGATCGGCATCGCCGGACCGGTGGGGGTGGACGTGCCGGGGATCGAGCGGCGCTTCCTGGCCCACGTCCCGATGGTGGCCGTGGCGGCGCCCGACCATCCGCTCGCCGCCGTGACGGACTCGATCTCCCACGCCGTGGCGCGGGACCACGTGCAGATCGTGATCAGCCAGCGCGCGGCCACCACCAACAGCGGGGTCCACGGTGTGCTGTCCGACGCCACCTGGCGGGTCGCCGACGCGTCGACCAAGCTCGACCTGATCCGCGCCGGGCTCGGCTGGGGAAACCTGCCGCTGGAGATGGTCCGGGAGGACCTGGACAGTGGCCGCCTCGTCCGGCTCACGCTGGACGAGTGGGGGCCGGACCCGCTGCTCGCACCCCTGTTCATCGTCACCCGGCGCGACGCCCCGCCGGGCCCCGCCGGGCTGTGGCTCCTGGAGACCCTGCTGTCGTTGGGCCCGCTCGGGTCGGAGCAGGGGGCCGCCCCGGGCGATGGCGGAGGAGGGTGAGGGTCTCACGCCGGTGACGGGGACCGGGGACCCGTCGATGGCCGGGCCGCCGCCGGGTTCCGGGCCCATTGTCGCGGGGCCACGCCGTACAGGCGGCGGAACTCCCGGCTGAACTGGGACGGGCTGCCGTAGCCCACCTGCCCGGCCGCCTCGGCGACGCCGACGCCGCCGGCGAGCATCATGGCGGCGTTGTTCAGCCGCACGGCCTTGATGAACTGCAACGGCGACAGGCCCGTGGCAGCCTTGAACCGACGGTGGAAGGCCGCCCGGCTCATCCCGGCGATGCGCGCCAGGTCGTCGACGGCCAGGGGCTCGGTGATGTGGGCGTGGATGTGGGCGAGGGCCCGCGCCAGGTTTCGCGCGGGCCCCATGGTGCGGCAGACGGCGCGACCGGCCTCGCTGCGAAGCAGGGCGAAGTAGAACTCGCGTCGCCGAGCGTCGACCAGCACGCTCCGGGCGCAGGGATCGTCGAGGAGCTGGAGGAGGCGATGGATGGCGTCCACGACGGCGTCGTCCTCGGGTGCGACCACGAGCCCCTCGGCCGACCCGTCCGCATCCCCCTCCGGTCCCAGGCCGCCGGTGGCCTCGGCGGCGACGAGGGTCTCGACCAGTGCCGGGTCGTCGAGGCTGATCATCAGCCCCAGCACCGGCGCCTCGGGGCGGGCGTCGGGGACCTCGGCCTTGACCGGCAGGGGCATGGTGCAGCACAGCAGGGTCCCCTCGCCGTAGGTGTGCGCCTCGCCCCGGAAGTACACCCGCTTCCGCCCGTCCACCAGCAGGCAGAGGCTGGCCGGGTAGAGGGAGGGGACGAGGGGAACGGGCCGGGTGACCCGGATCAGATCCAGGCCGTCGATGGCGGTCGGCGCGGTGCCGTGGGCCGGCGCGTGGCGGAGGAGGACCTGGCGGATCTGCGGTCGGGACATGTCGGCAGCGTAGGGTGGTCGGGGGGCGAATGTCCACAAACTGAGACGATCAGGCATGAAATCGAGGCAGATGGCGCTGTTTCGTGCTGGGCTCCGTCGATATCGTGCTGGTCTGGCGGCGATGCCGCCCATCCCCAGGAGGCAGGCGATGACCACCCCGAGCTTCGGACCGAGAGGCTGGACCCCCGAGCGGATCGACTCCCTCCGCGGTCGAACGTTCCTGATCACCGGGGCATCGTCGGGGACCGGTCGCGAGGCGGCCCGGATCCTCCTCTCCAAGGGGGGCGCGGTGGTGATGCTGAACCGCAGCGTCGACAAGTCGAAGGCAGTCCTGGCGCAGATGCGGGAGGAGTTCGGGGCGGATGCCCCGGTGCGCTTCGTGCCGATGGACCTGGCGTCGCTGGACTCGGTGCGGCGGGCCGGGTCCGAGGTGCTGGACACGGTGCCGCGGATCGACGCTTTGATCTGCAACGCGGCCATCGCCCAGGTGGCGACGCAGCAGCGCACCGTCGACGGCTTCGAGAGCCAGTTCGGCGTGAACCACCTGGGTCACTTCCTGTTGTGCGGCCTGCTGTTCGAGCGGGTGGCAGCGTCGTCGGGGCGGATCGTGGTGGTGGGAAGCGGTGCCTACAAGATGGGGCTGAAGCGCATCAAGTTCGAGGACCTGGACTTCGACGAGGGGTACAGTGCCTGGGATGCCTACGCCCAGAGCAAGCTCGCCCAGATGATGTTCGGCTACGAACTCCAGCGCCGGGTTGCGGCGGCCGGCCGCGACGTGCAGGTCCACGTGTGCCACCCGGGGGCGGCCCGGACCAACCTGCTCCAGGACACGGCCAGCACCTTCAACAAGCTCCTGTGGTCGGTCCTGTCGCGGTTCATCGCCCAGACCGCCGAGCGCGGCGCCTGGCCCGAGGTGATGTGTGCGACGGAGGAGGGGCTGCAGCCGGCGCGGCTGTACGGCCCCACGAAGCGCGCCGAGACCGTGGGTCCGGTGGGCGAGTGCGACCTCGACCCCGTGGCGCTCGACGCGGAGGCCGCCGCGCGGCTGTGGACGATCTCCGAGCAGAAGACCTCGCATTCCTGGAACCCATAGGAGTTGCCCATGCCTGGGATCCGCATCGTCGGGATGGTGCTCGCCGCGGTCGGCGTCGTCGCCGCCCTCGCTCCCCATTGGTTCGGGCCGCTGACCCAGGCGACCGGGCCGACGGCCGACCTGTTCGAGGCCGTCGAGCGCCGGGTGCGCGGCGGCATGGTCCTGGGCGTGGGGCTGGCCCTCGTCGCCGTGCCGGCGCTCCGGCCGTGGTCGGTGAGCATCGCCGCGGCCATCTTCTGGTTCATGACGGGCGCGCTGGCTGCCCGCCTGCTGGGGATGGTCGTCGATGGCGCCGTCCCCCGGCAGTGGATGCTGGTCGGGGTGGAGGCCGCCGTGATGACGGGGGCGGCGCTGTGGTTGTGGCGGAGCAGCGGCGGGGCGGCGTGAAGGGCCGGGTGGCGACGGGTCGGGCTCGTTGCGACGGTCGGCTGCGCGGGCTTCCTGCGCGGGCTTCCTGCGCGGGCTTCCTGCGCGGGCTTCCTGCG
>RFKJ01000649.1 GCA_003694325.1 Deltaproteobacteria bacterium | reverse complement strand
GGTGGGGGTTGACCTCGGGGATGACCAGGGGGACGTCGGGGTCCATCCGGTGGGCGCCGGCGTTGGTGACGACCGCCCGCCCCGCGTCCCGAAACGCGGTCTCGATGGGGCCGGCCGGCTTGCTGTCGAGGGCCGACAGCACCAGGCGGATCTCGTCGGGGAGGCCCTCGGGGGCGCAGGGGTGGACCGGCAGGGCGGCCACGGCCGGCGGCATGTCCCCCGGCAGGCGCCAGGTGCAGGCCTGGCCGTAGGACCGGCCCGCGGAACGCGTGCTGGCCCCCAGCCAGGCGATGGAGAACCACGGGTGGTCGGCCAGGAGCTGGACCATGCGCTGGCCCACCATGCCGGTGGCGCCGAGGATGGCGATGGGGATGGGAGCGGTGGGCTGCACGGTCGCCTCCGGGGCAGGGTCCTATCGCGGGCAGGCGGCGGTTAGTCGGTGCGACCGCCCGGAGGCTCCATGTCCGACCGCATCGCCGCCATCCTGTCGCGCTACCCGGCCACCTCCGTGGTCCTGTCCACCGGCGAGCAGGGGACGGGACCGGGCGGGCTGGTCGAGGCGGTCGATGCCCACGGGGTCGGCCCGCTGGCGGCCATGCTCGCCGACGGCGAGGAGCTGTGCCTCGACGATCCCGGGGTCCGCCTGGTCATCCGGCGCGAGGGGCATGGGGCCAGCGTGCGGGTCCAGTGGCAGGATGGCCCCAGCTTCGAGGAGCGGCTGGAGCTGCCCGAGGCGATGCCGGCGCCGGCCCCCGATGGGGCTCGGGACGCGGCGTCGGCCCCGGCCGCCCGACCGGTGGACGACCTCGCCGCCGCCCTCCTCGACCTGGAGCAGCCCCTGGCGATCACCGACCGCGGGGTGTTCCTCGGGACCCGGGCGCCCGGTTCCCTGCGGGGGCTGGTGCCTCCGGTGTCCATCGCCGACCTGGGGGCGGCCTCGTTCCGCCGGGACCACGGGGTCGCCGCGGCGCTGGTCGCCGGCGCGATGGCCGGGGGGATCGCCTCGGTGGACCTCGTCGTGGCCATGAGCCGCGCCGGGATGCTGGCGTTCTTCGGTTCGGGAGGCCTGCCCCTGGATCAGGTGGAGCGGGCGGTGGCCGAGGTCCGGGAGCGGGTCGCCGGGGGGCCGGCGGGGTTCAACCTGCTGCACAATCCCATGGAGCCGGCGGTGGAGGAGCGCACCGTCGACCTCTACCTGGCCGGCGGCGTCCGCCACGTCTCGGCCAGCGCCTACATGCGGTTGACCCCGGCGGTGGTCCGGTACCGGACCCACGGGATCCACCTGGAAGGGGACCGGATCGTCGCCCCCAACCGGGTGTTTGCCAAGGTCAGCCGCCCCGAGGTGGCGGAGCAGTTCATGCGCCCGCCGCCGGAGGCGATCCTCGCCGAGCTGGTCGCCGCCGGCGTGCTCACCCCCGAGCAGCGCCGGCTCGCCGCCCGGATCCCGGTGGCCGAGGACGTCACCGTCGAGGGGGACAGCGGCGGCCACACCGATCGCCGCCCCCTCGTGGCGATGGTGCCGGTGATCCGTCGGCTTCGGGACCGGATCGTCGCCGAGGAGGGCTACGCCGACCGGGGAATCGCCCTGCGGGTCGGGGCGGCGGGGGGGCTCGGTGACCCGGCCAGCGTCCACGCCGCCTTCGCCCTGGGGGCGGACTACGTGCTCACCGGGTCGGTCAACCAGTGCACCGTCGAGGCCGGCACCAGCGATCTCGCCCGCGAGCTGCTCGCCAGGGCCGGCATCGCCGACTGCACCACGGGGCCGGCGCCCGACATGTTCGAGATGGGGGCGGAGGTGCAGGTGCTGGGGCGGGGCAGCATGTACGCCCAGCGGGCCGGCCGGCTCTACGAGCTGTATCGCCGCTACGATTCCCTCGACGCCATCCCCGCTCCGGATCGGGCCCGGATCGAGAAGCAGATCTTCCGCCGGTCCCTCGACGAGGTGTGGGCGGACACGGCGGAATTCTGGCGGCAGCGCGACCCCGCCGAGCTGGCCCGGGCCGAGGCCGACCCCCACCACAAGATGGCCCTGACCTTCCGGTGGTACCTCGGCATGACCAGTCGCTGGGCCCGGACGGGAGAACCGGACCGCAAGCGGGACTTCCAGATCTGGTGCGGGCCGGCCATGGGGCTGTTCAACGACTGGGTCGCCGGCACCTGGCTGGAGCCGCTCCCTGCCCGCGGCGTGGTCGCGGTGAACCGGGCGCTGCTCCACGGCGCGGCGGTGCTGCGGCGGGTGGACGCGGCGCGGGCCGCCGGCCTGGACATCCCGCGGCAGGTGGACCCGCCGGGGCCCTGGCGGGCCCCGTAGACCAGGGGCAGGTCCCGCCGCCGCGACGCCTTCGCGGCGGGTGCGCCCCCCGACGCCTCGGCCCCTCAGATCGCGGTGCGCAGCCGCTTGAGGGCCCGGCGCTCGATCTGGCGGACGCGCTCGCGGGACAGCCCCAGCTCCCGGGCGATGCTGGCCATGTTGTGTTCATCCTCGCCGTGCAGCCCGTAGTGCCGGTTGATGATGAACTTCTCGCGCTCGTCGAGGATGTCGTCGAAGACGTCCTGCAGGCGCCCGAACAGCCGGCGGGCCTCGGTGCCCTTCTCCATGTCCTCGCCGTCGTGTTCGGCCTCGAACCGGTCCTCGAGCTTGTGGCCGTCCTCGTCCTCCTGGGACGAGCTGACGACCCCACCGATGGCCAGCAGGAACTTGGCGCGCTGCTCCTCGATGCCGACCTCTTCGGCGAGGGTGCCGATGTCGTAGTCGATGCCATCGGTCTCGAAGCGATCCGCGGCCCGGCGCAGGTTGCGGAGCTGCTCGACGGCGCCGCCCGGCAGGCGGACCATCCGTCCCTTCGTCTCGATGCTGCGGGTCATCTGGGCGCGGACCCACCACCGGGCGTAGGTCGAGAACCGGATGCCGCGGTCGGGGTCGAAGCGGCTGGCGGCGCGCAGCAGGCCGATGAAGCCCTCCTGCACGAGATCCTCCTCGCTCATCAGCGAGCAGGTGAGCTTGCGGGCCTCGCCGCGGGCGATGCGGATCCCGCTCATGGCGAGCTGCCACCGCAGCCGCTCGCTCTGCTGCCAGGCGCGCCGGGCCCGCCCGACGTCTTCCATGGCCTCGGGCTCCTCGGGGTGTTCCCGGGCCCAGGCTTCGAGGGCGTCGATGGCTTCCTGCAACCGCTGGATGGCCCCGCCGCGGGTGCGCTCGGCCCGGGTCGGGCGCTGCCGGAGGATGCGCTCGGCGACGTCCCAGCCGGCCACCGCGGCGCGAGCCTCGTGCTCGGCGGCACGAATGGCCCGACCCAGCTCGGCTTCCTCCTGGGCGGTCAGCCGGATGTCGCGGGGATCATGGATGGAACGGAGCGGGACGCCGTAGTTCTGCACGTTTGCCTCACCTTGCGGGCGCATGATGCCAGGAGCCATTGCAGGTTGCAATAGCGAGTTGCGGGTTGTTGCGTATTGCAACACCGGCCACGGCGCCATCATCCGGGCGGAAGATGGCGCGCGGGCATGACCACCTGCCTGACATCATGGCGGCAGGCCGGGCTCTGTGTCGTCGGAGTTCGTCACCCGGCGAGGTCGAGGATGGGCGTACCCATGTCGGCGAGGGGTCGGGCCAGCAGGTCGACCAGCCGCGCCGGCCGACCGGGAGGGGCCGCACGCAGGACCCGGTCCATCAGCGGGCCGTCGCTGCTGGCCAGGGCGGCTCCCTCGGTGCACAGCTCCACCAGGCGGCCGTCGGCGGTGGAACTCAGCTCCACGGCGGCGCCGCGGTCCCGGAGCATGGCCGCCAGCCGACCGCTGTTGCTGACCGGCCGGTCCAGCACCCACAGGGCCTCGGCGGCGGTCGCCGAGGCTTCGAGCAGCAGGTCGATGGCGCGCTGCGTCTCGGCGACCCGCCGGTAGTTGCCGTGGACGCTGGCGAGATCGCGGACCCGGTCGTCCCGGCCCCGCAGCAGGATGCCGCCGGACAGCGCGGCCTCCACGGTGATGACCAGGTTGAACCCGTCGATGGCCAGGCGCTGGCCATCGGGGGCGACACGGGCCCGCCGGCGGGCCGCGGCCGCTTGGGGGGCGCAGGCGCAGCGCTGGATCGCCCGCTGCTGGCGGCGGTGGAGCTGGTGGTGGTCCCCCACCAGAGTGGTCGCGGCCTGCAGGGCGTAGCCGCGCCCCAGCAGCCAGGACAGCTCCTCGACCGCCCGTCGCAG
>RFKJ01000648.1 GCA_003694325.1 Deltaproteobacteria bacterium | reverse complement strand
TCCGCAGCCTGGTGGGCCACGGGCAGCCCCTCCTGCTGAGCCGCCTGTCGGCCCGCGCAACTCTCGCGGATGGTGACGGAGACGCCATCGGCGTCCTGCACCACGTGGAAGGGAAACAGCCGGCAGAAGCCCGGCCGGGCGTCGCCGCCGAGGTGCGTGTAGATCGCGCAGCGCTGGTCGTCGCCGAGGAAGATGCAGTGCCCGTCGACACGGGCCAGCTCGGTCACCAGCCCGTGCGGTCCCATCACCACCCGGGTCCAGGGCCTGGCCGCGGCCGGAGGCCACCACGAGGGCGGGTCGCTGTCGATGAGCGCCTGCAGGCGGTCGGGTTCGACCGGGCCGAGCTGGTGGAAGCGGCAGCAGAAGCCCGTCCGCTGGCAGGTGAACCGGGCCCCGGCGACGGTGCGGAGCCTGCGCGTTTCGGGATGGTCGGTCACGGAACCTCGTAGCGATGCAGCTCGGCGCCCTGGCCCTCGCTGACGGTCCAGTATCCGCGGGCGTCGGCGGCGACGGCCTCGCCCTGGGGCTCGGGCAGGACGGTCAACAGTGCAGGCTGCTGGTCGAAGGCCGACTCCAGCGGCATCGACGGCTCGCGCGGGTAGCCCAGCAGGTGGGTGTAGGTCCGCACGAAGACGCAGCGCCCATCGGGGCTGACGTCGGCGCCCGTGACCAGCGCGAGGATCCCCTCGGCGACATCGGCCAGGTCGACGGTGGCGACGTGCCGAAGCTCGTGGACGGGGGAGAACGGCGTGGTGGCGAAGACCTGCGCGGGAGCGCCGGTCTCCTTGGTGATGAGGTAGAGGTCACCGCCGATGGGGTCGACCAGCATCGCCTCGGCGTCGTGCGGGCCGTCGGGGTAGGGCAGGTCCAGTTCCTGGGCGGCGACACTGCCGGCGTCGGGGTCGGGCTCGGCCAGCATGGCGATGCGCGCGATGCCGTCGGAGACGCTGTTGTCGCCGATGTCACCGATGAACAACCAGTCGCCCTCCCCGTCGGGGCCGGGGCCGATGGCGATGTCCTCCCAGTCGTCGGCGGATGCACCGGTGACCTCGACCGCGCCCAGGGGCTCTCCCGAGGGCGAGACGGCGTGGATCACCGCGGCGCTGCCGGAGTCGTTGTGCATCCACAGCCGCTGGGGGTCGGCGCGGCTGACCACGATGCCGGAGGTCTCGACGAGGTCCGGATCCTGCAGTTGTCCGCGGGAGCTGCCCACGGCGTCGACCGGGCAGGGGGGAGGCGGGCCGCCGGTGTCGGTCGGGCCGCCGCCGTCGGCGCCGCCGGTGTCGGCCGGGCCGCCCGTGCAGGCCAGCAGGAGCAGGGGGAACACCATTCCGGAGCCTGCCCGCCGAGGGGGGACCGCTACCAGCGACCGTCCACGCGGGCGATGAAGTTGTACGGGTAGGGCAGCTCGGTGGCGCTGGCCTCGTCGAGGAGGCGCACCTGGTCGGCGGTCAGCGACAGCTCCGCTGCCGCCAGGTTGTCCTCGAGCTGGGCCACGCTGCGGGCGCCGAAGATGACGGAGGTGACGCCGGGCTTGTGCAGCAGCCAGGCCAGCGAGACGGCGGCAGGGCTGGCGCCGGTCTGTTCACAGATCTGGTCGACGGCGGCGAGGATCGCGTGGTGGCGGGGCGTGTCGAAGCGCTCCAGGCGGTCCTTCCACTTCGCGAGGCGTCCGTCCGCCGGTGGAGGAGCGCCCGGGCGGTACTTGCCGGTGAGGAAGCCGCCGGCCAGCGGCGACCACGGGATGATGCCCAGGCCGTGTTGCAGCGCCAGCGGAACGTGCTCCAGCTCGAGCTGTCGCTCGACGAGGCTGTACTGCATCTGCAGGGAGACGTACCGGGCCAGCCCCTGGCTGCGGCTGATCCAGAGGCTGTCGACCAGACGGTAGGCGGTGTAGTTGCTGGCGCCGATGTACCGGACCTTGCCCTGGTGGACCAGGTCGTCGAGGGCCCGGAGGGTCTCCTCCTCGGGCGTGTCGATGTCCTGCATGTGGATCTGGTACAGGTCGATCCAGTCGGTCTTCAGGCGGCGCAGGGACTCCTCGCAGGCCCGCATGATGTGGCGGCGGCTGGCCCCGCGGCCATACGGCATGGTGAACCGGCACTTGGTGGCCAGGATCACCCGGTCGCGCTTGCCCGTCAGCTCGAACCAGGTTCCCAGCACCCGCTCGGACAGGCCGTCCTGCCCGTAGATGTCGGCGGTGTCCCAGAAGTCCACCCCCGCGTCCAGGGCCCGGCTCATGATCTCGTGCGCGGTCTGCTCGTCGCAGGTCACGCCGTGCATGAAGCTGTTCTCGTCGGCGTCGCCGAAGGTCATGGTGCCCAGGCAGAGCCGGGAGACCTTGAGGCCGGACCGGCCGAGTGTCTGTGTCTGCATGATTCCTCCAGCGTGCGGGCTACGAGACCTCGGCCATGAGGGCGCGGGCTTCGGCGCCGATGGGGCCGTCCGGATCGAGGCGGGCGGCGTTGGCGAGGTGCTGCCAGGCGTTGACGGGGTAACCCCGTTCCAGCCACATGCGACCGGTCGCCAGTTCCGATGCGGCCCGTGCCTGCCGGCCGTCGAGCATCCCGCCCGAGGCCGCTTCCCGGTCGTGGACCCGCGGGGCGCGGCGCAGCTCGGCCGGCACGCCCCGGCGGGCGAGGACTGCGGCCAGCGCCAGCCCGGCGGCGAACCCACCGAGGTGGGCGCCGTAGGCGACCCCTCCCCCTGCGCCCATCAGCAGGGGCAGGAGGTTGTCCAGGATGACGAAGATGGCCAGCACGAAGCGCGCCGGCACCATCACGACGTCGAACAGGAACGGGAAGAAGGCGACGAAGACCTTGACCTGGTTGCGGGGGAACCAGACGTAGTACATCCCCAGCACGCCGGAGATCGCGCCGCTGGCTCCGACGAGGGGGGTCATGGAGTGGCCGGCCATGGTGGAGAACGCCAGGGTCGCGGCCACGCCGCTGCCGAGGTAGGCCAGCAGGAAGGGCAGGCGGCCCAGGCGATGCTCGACGTTGTCGCCGTAGATCCACAGGAACAGCATGTTGCCGGCGAGGTGCAGGAAGCCGGCGTGCAGGAACAGGCTGAACAGCAGGTCGTCGAACGCCGGGGCGCCCGGCTTGTAGCCATGGGCGAAGGTGAACAGGTCGTAGGCGGTGGCGCGCGCGGCGAGCAGGCGCGGATCGACGCCGACCCGGGACACCGCGCGCAGCCACTCGATGAGCGCCGGGTCGGTGGGGTCCACCCGCGTCATCGAGAGAGGCAGGCTGATCAGCAGGTAGACGAGCACGTTGGCCGCGATGAGGCCCCAGGTCACCCAGGGGATGTAGCCGCGGGGGTTGGGATGGTCGGCGAACGGGAAGAACATGGGGACCGACCTATCCGGTGGAGCCGCCCTCGGCGGTGACGTGGTACAGGCGAATCGACCAACGAGGAGGTCGTTCGTGCTGCAATGGCTCCGCCGCCACTTCCATCAGCCCCAGTGGGACCTGTCGGCGATCACCCTGCCGTGGGACCCCGGCCGCCCGGCCATCGCAGAATGGCTGGGGGAGCACCTGCGGGAGGATGGAACGGCCCTGGTCGACTCCGCCCTGCGCCTGCCCGACGATGATCTCGTGCAGGGCCAGGGCGGGCTGCGCTTCGCGGCGGGGGCGCGCGATGGCATCGCCATCTTCCACACCACCGGGGTGGCCGATCCCGAGGTCACCGCCGAGGTGCTCGGCCTGCTGTGGGAGGTCCTGGCCGATGGGGGCCTGCAGCGACTTCCGGAACTGTACGCCGCCCTGGTCGACCACCGCACCCTGTCGTGGGTCGACGAGCTGGGCGGGGGGCTGGTGATGAAGGCCCCCGACCCGGCGCGGGTCTACGCCCTTGGCCTGATCCTCGCCCACCTCTCTCCCGATCGCGAGGCGGTCAAGGCCGGGGTGGCGTTGCTGGGGATGCTGTCGCTGGACGATGGCGACCTGTCCCTGCTGCGCCTGCTGGGCAGCCACGACGAGTTCACCCTGTACGTCGCGGTGGCCCTGGGCGCCCAGGTCGACGACGCGGAGCAGGAGCTGTTCGCCCTGGCCGGGCGGACCACGGGTTGGGGGCGGATCCACGCGGTCCTCCGGATCGCCGACAGCGAAGACCCCCGGATCCGCGGGTGGCTGCTGCGTGAGGGGTTCCAGAACCGGGTGATGGATCGCTACCTCGCGCTGCCCTGCGCCCGGGGGGCGAGGCTGGACGAAGCCCTGGCGGCGGCCAGGATCGACGACGAGCTGCTGGTAGGTGGGGGGCGCATCCTGGCCGCCCTGGTGGAGGCCGACGGCCCGACGCCGGGGATGGAGGTCTGGGAGGAGGGGGCCGCGGCGGCGCTGCGGTGGTTGGGCCACGTGCGGCCGGACGGCGCGCCGCTGGCGGTGGTGCCGACCCTGGCGGCGTTGGTGGAGGCGGCGGGCCGGGCGGAGCCGCCCTGGGGACGGGAAGCGGCGGCAACCATCGGGCTGCAGGCCCACGCCCTGCTGGCCGATGCCCGGTGGGAAGCGCGAACGCGGGAGGCCCTGGGG
>RFKJ01000647.1 GCA_003694325.1 Deltaproteobacteria bacterium | reverse complement strand
GGTTCCGGGCGGCTCCGGCGCCGGCAGGGCCTGCTCGGGGGGAGGCACGGCCGCCGCGAGGGCCTCCTCGGACCAGGTGAAGGGCTGCGGTGCGGGGAGGGCCTGCAGCAGCGCGGCACAGGAGGGCATCCGCTCCTCGCGGTCCACCCGCAGGCACCGGTCGATGACTTCGGACACCGCCTCGGGAAGGTCGGGGACCACCTCCCGCGCCGGGGTGTAGTCGCCGGCGGCGACGGCCGCGAGCTGGGCGAGGATGTCGGTGCCGGCGAAGGCCTGGCGGCCGGTGCAGAGCTCGTAGAGGATGCTGCCGAGGGCAAAGATGTCGCCGCGCTTGTCCACCCGCTTGGCGTCCCGGATCTGTTCCGGCGCCATGTACGCCGGCGTTCCCATGCCCAGCCCGGTGCGGGTGGCCCCCGGCTCGCCGATCTCGTCGGCCACCACCTTGGCCAGCCCGAAGTCGGCGACCTTGGCGACCAGCGCGTCGCCGCGGCGGAGCAGCAGGACGTTGGCGGGCTTGAGGTCGCGGTGGATCAGGTCGCGCTGGTGGGCGTGGTCGACGCCGGCGACGATGTCGCGGAACAGGGCCAGGGCCTCGTCGAGGGACGGTCGGTAGGCCGCCAGCCACTGCTGCAGGGAGGGACCCTCTACGTACTCCATGAGCAGGCCGGGCTGGCCCCCCACCTCGAGCACGTCGGTGACGCCGACGATGTTGGGGTGGCTGAGGCTGGCCTGGACCCGGCCCTCGAGCAGCAGGCGCTGGCGAACGCCGGGGTGGCCGATGGTCAGGACCTTGAGCGCGCGGTCGACCTGGAGCTGGGTGTGGCGCACCCGGTAGACGGCCGCCATCCCCCCCTGCCCGAGGAGGGCCTGCACCTCGTAGCGATCGACGACCTGTCCCGCGGAGAGCACGGCAATTCCTGGTTGGGGCTCAGAATACGATGGCGACGACACCGAGCCCGACCGTAGCCGCCGCGGTGCCGGCCGACGCGAACAGCAGGCCGTTTGCCCGGGAACGCAGGGTGCTGAGTTCCTCCTCCCCGGTGGTCTGCGGATCGTAGTAGGTCGACGCCGCCGAGCGGGACGCGGCGAACAGGGCACCGGTGGTCACGGCCATCGCCGCCGAGCCGGCGACCCAGGGCCACTTCCGGGACATGGCCGAGGGCCCCGGGGAGGGCGACGGGGTGGCGGCCAGGTCGGTGGCGGCGTCCGCTGTGGCGGGGAGGTCGGAGGGCGGCGCCGCGACGGCGACCCCCTCCGGTCGGTAGGCCGGAAGCTCGCCGTTGGCTTCGACCCAGGCAGTGGCGATGACGGTGCCGTCATCCTCGGCGAGCTGGACCACCGACGGCCAGGACAGGGGACGTTGCAGCGTCTCGACCCCATCGAAGTAGATGCGGGCCTCGGCGGGGGCCGGGACCGGCAGGGTCTTGGGGGCGTCCACCGGGATGGCCCGGTAGTGGTCGAGGACCGGGTTGCCGGGGGGCACCAGCTCGGGGGGGAACCGGTAGGACGGGTCGATGGCGCGGGCGGCGGCGAAGGCCCGCTCGGCCGCATCCTCCTGCCCCTCGACGAATGCCTGCAGCCCGGCCACCCGGTGGTAGCGGGCCGCCAGCTCGCGGCTGACGATGGCGTCGACGCAGGGCAGGAGCTCGGCAGCATGGGCGGTCGCGGCCTCGAGCGCCGGCAGGTCGGCGTCGGCGTAGGCCGACTCTGCCAGTGCGAGGGCGGCGTCCAGGTCGGCGGTGGTGACCCGCGCGCTGCAGGCGGACGCCGGCTGCGGGGATGCCGCGGCGGGGGCCGTCGTCAGGAGGGCAACGGTGAGGAGGACGAGCATGTCGGTTCACGATGCAAGGAGGGGGAGTCGGACGGGGGGTGAGGATATCGCCTTTGCTCCTTGCCGGTGCGCGACCGTCGCTTCCCGGCGGGGAAACCGGCCTGACACCGCCGGCGGGACGGGCGGTGGGAACGGCGCGCGGTGGGCTGGAGGCGCCGATGCTCCGGTGAGGAATGCATGAGAAGGGGGACGGGGGGCGGCGACTGCGGGGTCGGAATGGTACCGGTCTCGTTGTAGCCGACGCGCCTGTCGGGCATCGGACGGCATATGCGGGACCGCTCCGGCCATCCCGGCCGGAATCGAGACCGCAGTCCCCCTCCCCGAGGCTCCAGATGAACCACCCCGCTCGTCTCCTGCTCGCCCCGCTCTTCGGTGTCGCCCTGGCGCTGTCCTCCTCCCCCGCGTGGGCGGCCTTCCGGGTGGACGGCAAGCCCAAGGTCAGCTTCTTCGCCGAGGGCTCGCCGGGTGCCCTGGACATCGAGGGCAAGACCACGGACCTGACGCTGGTCGACGACGGTACGACGGTGAAGGCCATCGTCAAGCTCGACACGGTGACCACGGGCATCGACCTGCGGGATCACCACATGAAGGACAAGTACCTGCACGTCGACCAGTACCCGGAAGCCACGCTGACCTTCTCCCGCGCCGACCTGCAGCTTCCCACCGAGGTGGGCAAGTCGACCAAGGGAGAGCTGGCCGCGACCTTCCACTGCCACGGCGTCGACGAGCCGGTGACCGTGACCTACACCATCAAGAAGAGCAAGACCGGGTATGCCGTGGACGCCAGCTTCCATTACAACGCAGCGGCCCATGACATCGACATCCCCAGCTACCTGGGGATCACGGTGTCGCCGGAACAGCACGCCCGCGCCCGATTCAACATGATCGACGAGTAGAGCGTCATGCCCACGCTGCGTCTCCCGGCCGCCCTGGCTGCCCTGGTGGTGTGCATCGCCGCCGGGCTGGCCGTCGCCTGGTCCCCCCCCGCCGCCGCCTACCCGGCGATGATCCGCCACGGCTACACGGGCTGCGGCGAGTGCCACACCGACCCCTCGGGGGGTGGGGTGCTCACCGAGTACGGGCGCGGACAGGGCGTCATCCTGCTGGCCTCGAAGTACACCGAGCACGGCGAAGGCTGGGAGCCGCCGAAGAGCAAGGACTTCCTGTTCGGGGCCATCCCGCTTCCCGAGCAGCTCGCCCTGCAGGCCGACCTGCGGGCGATGCTCATCCCCGAGCCGGGCAACACCCGGTTGATCGCCATGCAGAACGACCTGCGGGGGAGCGTGGACGCGGGGATCTTCCACGCGAACGCCAGCATCGGCTGGGTGAGCGAGGGGGGCAACGAGGCCTGGATCACCCGCAACACCGGGACCGGGGGCAACCTCGTCTCCCGGCAGCACTGGATCGGGGTCGAGCCGGTGGAGGACCTGCTGATCCGCGCCGGTCGGATGGACCTGCCCTTCGGCATCCGGTCGGAGGAACACATCCTGTTCGCCCGCAGCTACACGAGCACCGACACCAACCGGTCGCAGCAGACCGGCCTCGACGCCGTCTGGCAGGTGGGCAAGGTCCGGGCCGAGGTGATGGGCATCGCCGGCAACTTCCAGGTGTCGCCGGACAGCTACCGGGAGCGGGGCTACAGCGCGCTGGTCGGCTGGGGGCCGGCCAGCAACCTCGAGGTCGGGTTGTCCAGCAAGCTCACCCACGCCGCCACCGACGTGGCGACCCGGGACGCGCGGCTCGGCCCGTCCGAGCTGGCTGCGCTGGTTGCGCCGCGGTTCGAGCCGTTGT
>RFKJ01000646.1 GCA_003694325.1 Deltaproteobacteria bacterium | reverse complement strand
GGGATGGGGGTGGGCGACCCGCGGCGCCGAGTCGAGGGCCTGGGGGACGGACCGGACCGGCCCGCAGGGCACCCCCAGCGCCTGCAGGCGCTCGACCCACTCCTCGCTGGTGCGGGTGGCGATCACCGCGGAGAACTCGGCATCCAGCGCGGCACGGTGGGCGACCCGCGCCGGGTTGGTCCGGAACCGCGGGTCGTCGGCCATCCAGGACAGCCCCAGCCCTTCGCAGAGCCGGGCAAACAGCGGGTCGTTGCCCACCGCCAGCGAGATCCACCCATCGGCGCTGCGGTACCGCCCCAGGGGGTGGACCGAGGGGTGGGCATCTCCCCGCCGCACCGGCGCCACCCCCGCTCCCAACCAGCCGGTGGCGTGGTACACGAGCATGTCGAGCATCCCGTCGAGCAGGGTGACGTCGATCACCCCGCCCCGGCCGGTGCACTCCCGGCGGAGCAGCGCGGCGAGGATGGCCTGCACCGTGTTGTGCCCCCCGACGAGGTCGGCGATGGAGGCCCCGCACTTGGCGGGCGGTCCGTCCGGTTCCCCGGTCAGCGCCGGGATTCCCGACATCCCCTGGATGATGTTGTCGTAGCCGGGACGGGGATCGTCCGGTCCGAACCCGCTGATCCGACAGACCACGAGGCGGGGGTGGCGTCGCACCAGTGCGTCGGCCCCCAGCCCCAGCCGTTCCAGCACGCCCGGGCGGAAATTCGCCACGACCACGTCGGCGGCGCCGGCCAGGGCCAGCGTCAGCTCGCGGTCCCGGCGCGCCTTGAGGTCCATGCACACCGAGCGCTTGCCCCGGTTCACCGCGAGGAAGTAGGCGGATTCCGCCCCATCCGCCCCCTCGACGAAAGGCGGGCCGAAGGATCGGGTCTCGTCGCCGCCGGGGGGCTCGATCTTCACCACGTCCGCCCCCATGTCGGCGAGGTGCATGGTAGCGAAGGGGCCGGCCAGCACCCGGCTCAGGTCGAGCACCCGCAGTCCGGCGAGGGGCGCCTTGCCCGCCGGTGCCGACGGGGGCGTGGTCTCGCTGTGCTTCATGGCGGTCCTCCCGAAGTGGTTCCCGGCGCGCCGCCGGGGGGCGGGTCCGGTGTCGCCTGCGGCGCCGTCGCCGGCGCACCCTTCGGCCCGGACGCCCGCTCCCGACCCGACCCGGTGGACCGCGTCGAAGGCCTGGGTGCCGGTTGTCCCGTGCCCCCTCCCGCAGGTCCGCCATCGACGATCCGGCCGCGCGCCCGCAGCCACAGCTCGTACTCGGGCATCTCCTCCTGGGGCCAGGTCCGGGTATACAGCGACGCCGGCGTCGGGCGCAGGTCGTCGGGGATCTCCGCGCCCCCCACCAGGTCCCAGGTCACCAGCCGCCCCTCGACCATGGCCGGCGGGCCCAGCCGGGCGCTGATCGCGTCCTGGACGAGGAACGGGGCCCGCTCGAGCAGGGAATCGGGCAACCGCCGGGAGGGGCTCCACTTGTGGAACTCGCTGTCGACGAGCTGCCGGTCGAGCACGACCCAGCGGAACCCCTCGTCGACCAGCGCCTGCATGGCACGATCCGGAAAGTCCCCGGCGGTCTCCGGGTCCCGGGTGACGCGCCGCAGGTAGACGATGAACGGGTTGGCCAGCCGGCGGCGGTAGCCGGGCGGGTGGAAGACCGGGGCGTTCTCACCCATGCCGCCGAAGGTCGGCTGCTGGTGGACCGGCTGCCAGGCGATGGAGACCCGGGCGAGCCCCATGGGAAGCTCGATGAGGCCCCCGCCCAGCTCTCCGATCACCTCGTAGGTCCGCGGCGGGGTCAGGTCGCGGTGGATCAGGGGGAAGGCCAGCACCCGGTGCTGCTCCCACAGGCCCAGGCCGATGAAGATCGCCGGCAGGACCGCCGCCGGCATCCTCGGCCACCGCTTCCGGCACAGGGCGTCGAGCCGGTCGACGAGCTGGCCCAGCAACACCGTGGCGGCCAACATGGCGATCACCACCAGGCGCATGGGGAACCACAGCCGATCGAAGAACGGCAGGTAGCGGTAGGCCAGCATGTAGTGGGGCATGACGATCCCGTCGCCCACCGGGATCACCGGCCCGACGGCGAAGGCGATGGCGACCACCCAGGCGCCCACCCACCGCAGTCGATCCGGCGACACCAGCGCGGCGACGGCGAGGCCGCCGCCCCACAGCAGGTAGGCGAACATCGGCTGCCCCCGGGTCTCGGCCAGCCAGTAGCCGTGCAGGGTCCGGGCCACGTTGTTGGCCACCGGCTCGGGCTTGTCGAAGATCCCGCCGCCGTGGGCCATGCCCGGCACCGCGTCCATGGCCGCGCGCATCGCCATGGACACCACCCCGGGGGCCACGACCACCCCACAGGCGAGGCCCGCCACCAGCCAGCCCCCCAGCCGGGCGCGACTCCACCGCCGGCGCCCCCGGGATCGCAGCAGCTCGACGACCGCCAGCCAGCCGAACAGCAGGGCCATGAACCAGCCCATGAACCAGTAGGTCCAGGCCTGCAGCCCGGTGAACACCCCGGCCAGGACCGGATCCCGCCACCGCGGTGGATGGGGCGGCGCCCCGGGCAGCCGGCTGTCGGCGTCGACCCCCCCGATGTGCAGGAAGTGGCGAACCGCCAGGGGCAGGAACCACAGCAGCGCCTGGGTGATCCGACCGGTCATCAGCTCGAACATCACGAACGGGCTGACCTCCCACAGGGCGGTGGCCGCCACCACGGCCGCCCGGCTGCGCAGCAGGTCGCGCGCCAGGGGGCGGAAACTCAGGGCGTTGCCGACCATCACGACCAGGACGAACCACGGCTGGTAGTCGGGGAAGCCGAACACCTTCTGGAAGGGCCAGGACAGCACCGCGTCCACGAAGTTGTTGCCCGTGTGGGCGAAGATGTCCTTGCCCAGCGGGTAGAACATCAGGTCGGTGAACGACGGATCGCGGAGGTGCTCGATGCAGTCGCCGATCCACCAGTAGAACCAGAAGGTTCCGAACATGTCGACGCCGTCGCCGACGATCTCGCCCCGGCGCAGCAGCGCCGGCCCCACCGCGCCGAGCGCGATGCCCAGGTAGATGAGCGCTTCCAGGATCAGCGCACGGCGAACGGAGGGTGTCGACATCCGGGGGTCGCCCTATCCGGACTCCGC
>RFKJ01000645.1 GCA_003694325.1 Deltaproteobacteria bacterium | reverse complement strand
GGTGCGATGGCGGGCCGAACTCCGAGGGTAAGCGCCTACCCCACGAGTCCGGGTGCAATTCCGGGCCCCCGCCATGCGCAGCCGACTCGCCCACCGAGACCCATGCGCGGGGAAGCCACGATCGACCGCCGCTCCGGGGACAGGCCTCACACGATCGGCTCCAGGCCGCGCCTCCAGATCACCTCGTTCATGATCTCGGTGGTCCCCCCGCCGATGGCGTACAGGCGCTGGTCGCGGAACAACCGCTCGACCCGACATTCGCGCATGTAGCCCATGCCGCCGTGTAGCTGGACCGCGGCGTCGCACACGTAGGCGCAGGCTTCGGCGGCGATGTTCTTGGCCATGGCCACATCGGCGGCGACGTCCTCGCCCCGGCGGGCCCGCTCGGCCACGGTGGAGACGAAGGCGCGGGCCGCGGCCTCACGGCCGGCCATCTCGGCGAGACGGTGGCGGGTGACCTGGAATCCGTGCAGCGGCCGACCGAAGGCCCGGCGCTGCCCCACGAAGGCCAGCGTGTCGTCGAGGGCCAGCCGGGCCGTGGCGACGGCGCTGGCGGCGAGCAACAGCCGCTCGCCGACGAAGTTGGCCATGATGCCCACGAAACCCATGCCCTCTCCCCCCAGCAGGTTGTCGGCCGGGACGCGGCAATCCTCGAAGAACAGTTCCGCCGTGTCGCTGGCCCACCAGCCCATCTTGGCCAGGGCACGCCCGGTGTGGAAGCCCGGCGTCCCCTTCTCCACCACCACGAGGGAGATCCCCTCGTGCCGCCGCTTCGGATCGTCGGGGTCGCCACCGGTCCGCACGGCGACGGTGACGAGGTCCGCCCGCAGCCCGCTGGTGATGAAGGTCTTGGCCCCGTTGATGACGTAGCTGTCCCCATCCCGGACCGCCCGGGTCCGGATGCCGGCGACGTCGCTGCCGGCGGCCGGCTCGGTGATGGCCAGGGCCGCGACCTTGTCTCCCGACAACACGGGCGGCACGAAGCGGGCCTGCTGCTCGGCGCTGCCCAGGGCGAGGATCGGCGGCAGGGCGATGGCGTGGCTGCCCAGCCCCATGGCCACCCCGACGCTGCCGCCACCGATCAGCGCTTCGGCCACGATGAGCCCGTGGAACACGTCGCCCCCGGCTCCACCCAGCGCCTCGGGGCAGGTCACGCCCAGCAGGCCGGCGTCCCCCGCGGCGCGGTGCAGGTCTTCGGGGAACCAGCCGGCCTCCTCCCACGCCGCGGCGTGGGGCGCGATGTGGCGGTCCACCCACGCGGCGGCGCTGTCGCGCAGGGCGCGGTGGGTGTCGTCGTAGAACAGGTCGAGCATGACGGGTCCCCGGTTCAGGCGGGGGGCGGCGCCGGGCAGTCGACGCCCAGCAGGGCGGTGGGCCCGCGGCGACCGCGGATGCGGTGCCGCGCGGCCTTGACGACAGCGTAGAACGAGAAGAATGCGCGGATGGCGGCAAGTTCGGCCGGCGACGGCAGCCGGTCCCGCCCGGGAGGCAGGCAGATCCACTTGTCGTCGACCACCCCGTCGTCGACGAACCGCACCCGCCCCACCACGGCGCAGGACAGGGTCCGCCCACGGCGCAGCGTCGGCCCGAGCACCAGCGCATCCAGCGGGTCGCCGTCCGCGCCGCAAAGCCCGGGAAGGCTGCCGTAGTTGAACGGACAGGGGACGGGGGAGACGAAGTCGACGCTCCCGTCCGCCCCCCACTTCACGAAGCCGCCCCGGGACACCTCGATGACCACGTCCCGCGTCGCCGGGTCCACGCCTGGTGATGCGCCGCTCACCTCCCGGGCCTATCGCGCTCCCCACGGTCGCCCACGGCCGCCGGTGCTGCTAGGATGCGTCGGCACGGACCCGCACGGAGAGCCCGCCATGTCGCCCACCCTCCTCGCCCTGGCGGTGCTGCTGGGCTGCACCGCCGACACCAGCTTCCACGCCGGCAACGACAACAACGACAACATCCAGGGTACCGGCGACTACAACATGCTGCCCGCCGGCGACCTGGTGTGGGAGGGGCTGGTTCCCGGCTACACCTGCAGCAAGTACGTCCGCCTGGACAGCGTCGGCGAGGAGCCGCTGGTCATCAATCGCATCGACATCACCGAGACCGGTGGCGGGGTCTTCTCGATGGAGGAGATCCGCGACGTGTCGGTGGACATCGGCGACAGCCTCGAGTTCAGCATCCAGGCCCGCCTCCAGACCGCCGAGCCGGCCACGGGTGAGCTGCGGATCAGCAGCAACGACAAGGACGAGGTCGACGCGCGCGTCACGCTGCAGGCCCTGCCGGCGGAGGACTGGGACACCGGCGACACCGGGATCCCGGAGTGTCCCTGACGATCAGGGCTTCGGCGCGTAGATGAACCGCGGGCGGACCTGCCAGCCGGTCTTGGGGTAGAAGGCCCGCCCGGTGTAGCGCACGGTGTCGACCTGCTGGTAGGCATCCAGCAGCGGCGGGCGGAACCGGCGGCTCGGCAGGACGATGGTCTGCCAGTGCTGATCCGCCAGGGCCGCGTCCAACTCGTCCACGAACGGGGCGAGCCTGCCGCCGTGATCGATGTCCCACAGGGCGATGAGGTGGAACCCCGGCTCCTTGCCCGCCATCACCGCGTACCAGGGGGCGTGGGGGATGAGCAGCGGCTCGGGCACGGCCCGCAGCCGCTCGATGAGGGCGTCCCCGGCGGCCCGATCGGCGTCGGTCGGCACCACCCGTTCCAGCGCCCACCGTCCGGCGTACACCTGGCCGGCGATGGGCACCGAGGTCGCCAGCACGAGCAGCGGGTGGCTCCACCGCCGGCGCAGGGCGTGCGCGCCC
>RFKJ01000644.1 GCA_003694325.1 Deltaproteobacteria bacterium | reverse complement strand
TGGGAGTCCAGCGTGCGATCGCTGACGAAGTGTCGGCCCGGGTAGGCGCGGTCGACGATCTCCTCCCGCGAGAACACCCGCCCCGGCCGGCGCAGCAGGACCTCGAGGATCCGGAACTCGGTCGCGGTCAGCTCCACCGGCTCGCCGGCGGCCGTCACCCGGTGCTCGACCGGATCCAGCTCGATGCGGCCGTGGCGGAGCTGCGGCTCCTCGTCGTCGTGGGCGTCGGGAGGGGTGCGGGTGCGGCGCAACACCGCGCGGACCCGGCTGACCAGCTCCCGGGGGGAGAACGGCTTGGCCACGTAGTCATCGCCCCCCAGTTCCAGCCCGAGCACCCGGTCCATCTCCTCGCCGCGGGACGAGAGGAAGACGATGGGGATCGACGATCGCCGTCGCAGCTCCCGGCACACCTCCAGCCCGTCCATCTCGGGCATCATCACGTCCAGGACGACCAGGTCGGGCGTTCGATCGGCCACCGCGTCGAGGGCGGCCCGTCCGTCCCCGGCCTCGGTGACGGTGAACCCGGCGCGGGACAGGGCATAGCGGACGACCTCCCGGAGGTGGGGGTCATCGTCGACGACGAGGATGTGTTCGGCGCTCACAAGACCTCCAGGCGATGGGACGGGTCCCGCCCACGGGTAATCACCGGACGGCGGGTTCGCCCGAACCGCCCCCTTCGGGCGGGGCGAAAACCGGATCTCGCCCCGCGGGCCGGCCTGCCCGATCGGTGTTCGGGCTATGGAGGGGACATGTCCGGCAACGAGGAACGCAGCCACCCGGTGCAGGAGGTCCTCGACCGCATCGTGGCCGATGACGAGGAGATCCCGGTGCGGGAGGATGTCCCCGATCCGCCCCCGGTCGAGGGAATCGCCGCCAACGCCCGGCAGTGCCTGGCCCTGCTCGGCGGCGTCGCCGGCGCCGCGGCGATCGCCCGGCTGGTGTCGCAGCGGACCGGGCGCGCGGTACGGGCCCGCGCGGTGCGCGAGGCGCTCCGACACGGGGACGTCGTCGCGCTGGGCGCCGGCTTCTACGCGCTCCCCCAGGCCACCGAGCTCCCGCTGCTCCCCTGGCTGCACTCCCGGCTGCGCCGCCTGGGACCCCGCTCGGTCGACGATCTCATCGCCGACATCCTGGCCCGCTGGCCCCACGGCGATGCGGTCGCCGTGCGGGCCTGGCTGACCCAGGAGCCACCCGGGATCACCGTGGTCGATGGGGTGGCTCGCCTGTCGCGGGGACCCGGCTCCCCCGGGGGGGCATCGCCGTGCTGATCCACCGTGCCCTTGGCGCCCTCGTGGACCTCCTGCTGGAGCGCGAGCTGCTGGTCCTCGTCGACGGCGCGACCCCGGTGCAGGTGCGCGACGAGCTGGTGGCCGCGCTGGATGACCAGGCCGCCTTCGCCCAGGTCGGCCCGTTCGTCTCGGCGGTGCTCCTCTCCTCGGCCCTGGTGGACGAGCTGTTCGCCGACGATCGGCAGATCGCCGCGCTGCTCAGCGATGTGGAGCTGTAGCGGGCCCGGCCTCGCCGGCGGGCGCTCCGGCTGTCGCCAGGACCTCCCCCAGCGCGACCTTCCAGTGGGGCAGGCGCAGCCCGAAGGCCGCCGCGAAGCTGTCGCTGTTCAACACGCTGCGCGCCGGGCGCGGCGCACCACCGAGGTCGGCGCGGGTGATGGGCTCGGCCGAGAACGGCAGGCCCAGGCTTGCCGCGGCCGCCTCGATCCAGCCCCAGGGCGTGGTGTGCCCCTGGCAGGCGAGGTGGACCATGCCCGTGGCCTCGCCGCGAGCCGCGATCACCAGGGCCGGGGCCAGCAGGGCGGCCGGCGTGGGCACCCCCACCTGGTCGGTGACCAGCCGGACCGTCTCGCCGCGCCGCAACGCCTGCAGGCTCCGGGTGAAGAAGCCGGGGTGGCCGGGGTGGTAGACCCACTGCACCCGGACGACCAGGGCGCCGCGGGCCAGCGCTGCCCGTTCGCCCCGTGACTTCGTCTCGGCGTAGTGGCCGCGGGGATCGGGGGGCATGTCCGGCGTCAGGTCCCGGTCGGACCGGAGGCTGTAGTCGGTGCCGATGTGGACCAGGCGGATCCCCCGTCGCCGGCAGGCCTCCGCCAAGGCCGCCACCGCGTGGTGGTTGACGGCCTCGGTCCATGCACGCTCGACCTCGGCGAGGTCGACCCGGGCCTGGGCCGCGGCGTTGATCACCGCCGCCGGCCGCAGCGTGTCCAGTACCCGGGCGACCGCGTCCCGGTCGGTGATGTCCAGCTCCTCGCGTCGCAGGCCGCGCACCTGCCCCGTGCGGACCAGCGCGCTGCCGAGCAGGCCGCCCGCCCCGGTCACCAGGACGGGACGAGCCGGGATCACAGGCCGCGGGGCTCGTCCACCGGCAGCACGCGGTCCTCCTCCAGGTCGTAGCCGGGAGGTGCCGCGTCCTGGTGCGCCCGGTAGAAGGACTCGGCCAGGGGCTTCTTGCCGGCCATCAGGTCGGTCATGTACGCCTTGTCGTGGATCATGTCCTGGCGGGTGAAGGCGTTGATCTCGTAGATCCCCGTGTCCATGCGGATGGCGTCCTTGGGGCAGGCCTCCACGCAGAAGCCGCAGTAGATGCACCGCAGCATGTCGATCTGGAATTCGACCGGGTACTTCTCGATGGGGTCGTCATCCAGCTCGCCGGCTTCGATGGTGATGCACTTCGCCGGGCAGACCTGGGCGCAGCACATGCAGGCCACGCACTTGACCCGCCCATCGGGCCGGGTGGTCAGCCGGTGGGCGCCCTTGTAGCGCTCCGGCATCTCCTTGCGGACGTCGGGGTACTCGAAGGTCTCGAAGTCCTGCTTGAACAGGTTGTGGAGGGCGTGGCGCAGGGTGATGGCGAGACCCTTCACGATCTCGACCAGGTAGATGCGCTCCAGGAAGGTGCGCTTCTGCTCGACGGGGAGGTTCATCGGGTTGCCGTGGTGGAGGATCGGGGGTGAAGGGTCGGCGGAGGGCGAGTTCCGACGAGGACTCAGGCCTGCACGGCCTCGCGGAAGATCACCCAGATCCCGGCGAGGAAGACGTTGCCCAGCGCGAGCGGAAGCATGGCCCTCCAGCCGAGGTTCATGAGCTGATCGTAACGGAACCGCGGGATCGTCCAACGGACCCAGATCATGAAGAAGGTACCGATCAGCACCTTGATCACCAGCGAGCTGGTCTGGAGGATGAAGGCCAGCAGCTCGGGGCCGAGGGCGGTGCTGCCCACGGCGCCGGTCAGGCCGGCCACGCCGAGGCCGAGGTGGGCGATGGCGAGCACCGACCAGAAGGCGGCGAAGAACCGGGGCTCCCGGTGGCGGATGTCATCGGGGGCCAGCGCCTGGTAGAACGGGCGCTTGCGCCGGTTCCAGGCGATGACGGCGAAGGCGATGAACACCGGCACGGCGCCGAAGCCGAGGACCGTGACGATGGTGTCGGCGTGGGCCCGGATGCTGTCGCCGGGAAGGAAGGGGATGTTGTAGCCACCGAAGAACAGCGTCGCGGTGACCGCCGAGCCGACGATCATGTGGGCGTACTCGGCCATGAAGAACAGCGCGAAGCGCAGGGACGAGTACTCGACGTGGTAGCCGGCGACCAGCTCGGCTTCGCCTTCCGGCAGGTCGAAGGGCATCCGGTTGGTCTCGGCGAACACGCTGGTCCAGAACATGATGAACGCCAGCCCCCCGACGATCCAGCCGACGAACAGCAGCGGGTCGAAGCCGTCGGCGTCGAGCACCCCGAACAGGCCCCAGTTCCAGATGGGGCCGGCCTGCTGGGCGGCGACCTTGTCCAGCTCGGTGGTGCCGTAGAGCATGAACATGGTGGCCACCGACAGGCCCATGGCCAGCTCGTAGCTGACCATCTGGGCCGAGGCCCGCAGGCCGCCCAGGAGGCTGAACTTGTTGTTGCTCGACCACCCGGCGAGCATCACGCCGTAGACCGACAGCGAACCGATGGCCAGGATGAACAGCATGCCGCTGTTGATGGTGGCCACCTGCAGCGGCACGGTCAGCGGGCCCTCGCCCCCCCACCAGGCGGTGATCGACGCCGGAACGACGAAGCGGTCGCCCCAGGGCACCACCGTGAAGGTGGTCAGCGCGCAGCTCATGGCGATGACCGGCGCGGCGAACCAGAACTTCTTCTCGACGTGGTCGGGGATGATGTCTTCCTTGACGACCAGCTTGACCACGTCGACGAGGGTGTGGACCAGGCCGCCGGCCCGGATCCCCATGATGTGCGCCCGGTTGGGGCCCGGGCGGTCCTGGATGTAGGCGGAGAACTTCCGCTCTGCCCAGATCAGGACGGGGACGATCTGCATCACGAAGGCCAGCGAGAACACGCACTTGATCAGCGCGACGATGACCTCGGTCCAGTGGCTTTCCATCGGTTCGGGCTCCTGTGGCCGGCAGCCGGGCCGGCCACGGTGGGCGGAGGGCTAGGCGTGAATCGTCTCGAGCGCGTCCTCGTCATCGGTCGGTGGCGAGGGGGGCGAGGCCAGGACGGCGCCGCCGTTGCCCAGTGACTGGTAGGTCATGCCGGAGAAGGACTCCACGCTGCTGGCCAGGGACTTGAAGGCGGCAGCGGCCGAGGTCGCCCCCGGAGCCTTGCCGAGCGCGGCGCCGAGTCGCTCCATCAGCGCCCACGCCGGTTCGCTGTCTCCAGCCGGGTGGATCGCCCGGCGACCCCGCTGCACCCGGCGATCGCGGTTGGTCCAGGTGGCGTCCTGCTCGTAGGGGTGGGCGGCCGGCAGCACCACGGTGGCGGCATCGCTGGTGGTACAGCGGAAGCTGCCGACGTGGATGACGCGCACTCCGGCGCCGTCGGCACCGAGACGGCCCAGGACGTCGTCGCCCAGCACCAGCATCACGTCGACATCGCCGTCGGCCAGCGCCTGGACGAGGTCCGACCGATCGCGGATGGCCGGGTCGTGGGCCATGAGGGCGGCGATGCCGGCGCTGTTGGCGTTCTTGTCGGCGTCCATCAGGAAGTCGTCGGACCGGTCCCAGGCCCCGGGGTCGTTGCCCGCCACGGCGTAGACGGTGGCGTTCGGCAGGTTGTCCCGGGTCAGCTTGAGCAGGGCCCAGTTGGCCTCGTTGCTGGCCGAGTGGCCGAGGACGACCGCGACACCGCCGCCCGCCTCCCGCAGCAGGGTGGCCGCGGCCGCGACCGCGTCGTCGAGGTCGGCGGGCTGCCCCTGCACCCGGGCCCGCAGCAGGCGATCCAGGCCGGTGATGGCCTCGAAGGCCTGGCGCCCGTGATCGCACATCCACGACTTGTTGACCGCGTCGTTGCGGCGCGGAAGGAGCCGGAAGACCTGCCCCTGCTGGTGGCAGACCCGGACGTTGCACCCGGTGGCGCACTCGGTGCAGACGGCGTCGGTCTCCTTGAGGTACCAGACGCGCTTGGTGAACCGGAAGTCCTTGTTGGTGATGGCCCCCACCGGGCAGATGTCGGCGAGGTTGCCCTGGTAGTCGTGCTGGATCCGGGCACCGGGGAAGATGCCGATCTCGGTGTGGTCGGTGCGGTTGAACAGGCGCAGCTCGCCGGTCCCGGTGATCTCGTCGCCGAACCGGACGCACCGGCTGCAGGCGATGCAGCGCTCGGCGTCGAGGACCAGGTGGTCCCCGATGTCGACCCGCTTGTGCTTGGTGACCTTGGGATCGCTCAGCCGGGACTCGTACTGGCCGTACTCCATGTAGTAGTCCTGCAGCCGGCACTCCCCGGACTGGTCGCAGATCGGGCAGTCCAGGGGGTGGTTCTTGAGCAGGAACTCCATGGTGGCGCGCCGCATCGTCGCCACCTGCGGCGTATCGGTGCGGATGGCCAGGCCATCGCGGGCCATCATGTTGCAGGCGATGTCCGGGCCCCGGCCCCCGGCTTCCACGTCCACCAGGCACATCCGGCAGTTGCCGGCGATGCTCAGGTGGGGGTGGTAGCAGTAGTGGGGAATGTCGATGCCGACCTTGCGCGCGGCCTCGATCATGTTGGTGCCGGCCGGAACCTCGACCTCGATGCCATCGATCTTGACGGTGGGCACGGTGTCTCCTTCCGCTACTTGGCGCTGGCGGCGCGGGGCTGCCAGTCGTCGGGCACGTCGACGCCGGCCCGGCCGAAGAACTCCTCGGGGAACTTCTTGAGGAAGCTCTGCACCGGCATCGCGGCGCTGGCCCCGAAGAAGCAGATGGTGCGGGAGTGGATGTTGTTGGCCACGTCGCGCAGGGTGGCGATGTCGAACTCCGTCGCCTCTCCGGCCGCGAGGCGTTGGAGGATGGAGTGCATCCAGCCGGTGCCCTCGCGACAGGGCGAGCACTGGCCGCAGGACTCGTGGGCGTAGAACCGCAGCAGGTTGGCGAGTGCGGCCACCAGGTCGGTCCGGTCGTCCATGACGATGAACCCACCCGAGCCGAGGTAGGAGCCGGCCACCTCGTTGATGGACTCGTAGTCCATGGTGGCCCGGGCCACCTCGTCGGGGGTCATGACCGGCACCGACGAGCCGCCGGGGATGACGGCCTTGAGGGTCCGGCCGTCGTGGAGCCCCCCGCACTCGTCGTTGAGCAGCTCGATCATCGGGTAGCCCAGCGGCAGCTCGTAGACCCCCGGCCGGCGGATGTGCCCGGAGCAGCTGAACAGCTTGGTGCCCGGCGACTTCTCGGTGCCGATGGCCCGGTAGGCCGCGGCCCCGTGCTCGATCAGCCAGGGCACGACCTGCAGCGTCTCGACGTTGTTGACGATGGTGGGGCAACGCCAGGCGCCCTCGACCGCCGGGAAGGGCGGCTTGAGCTTGGGCTGTCCACGGCCCCCTTCCAGGCTGGACAGCAGCGCGGTCTCCTCGCCGCAGATGTAGGCGCCGGCCCCGAGGTGGGTCCAGACGTCGATGTCGATGCCGGTCCCGAGGATGTTCCGGCCGACCAGCCCGGCTTCGCGCGCTTCGGCCAGGGCGGCATCCAGCCGATCCTTGACGAACTTGAACTCGCCGCGCAGGTAGATGTAGGCCGTCTTCGCACCGATGGCCCAGGCGGCGATGAGGCAGCCCTCGATCAGGGCGTGGGGATCGTTCCAGATGCAGTAGCGATCCTTGAAGGTGCCCGGCTCGGATTCGTCGGCGTTGCAGATGAGGTACACCGGCTTGTCGCCGCGCTTTTCGGGTGGGGGAACGAAGCCCCACTTGACCCCCGTCGGGAAGCCGGCGCCCCCGCGGCCGCGGAGGCCGCTGTCCTTCACCACCTGGGTGATGGCCGACGGCTCCATGGTCAGCGCCTTGCGCAGCGATTCGTAGGCCCCGTGCTTGCGGGCCACGGCCAGCGTGTGGGAGCCTTCGAGCCCCCACCGGCGGGTCAGGATTCGAGGCTTCGGAACGTCCACTTGTTCACCTCTGGGCGGGGAAGCGGCAGGGGCTGGCCGCTGCGGAGGCCGTCGATGATGGCGTCGATGGCGTCGGGGGTGAGCTGCTCGTAGTAGTCGTCGTCGATCTGCATCATCGGGCCGGAGCCGCAGGAAGCCAGGCACTCGACGCGCATCAGGGTGAACATCCCGTCCGGCGTCGTCTCCCCCTCCTCGATGCCGAGCTTCTTCTTGAGGTGGGCGATGATCTCCTCGGCCCCGACGAGCTGGCAGGACAGCGTGTGGCAGACCTGGATGAGGTAGGTCCCCGTCGGCTGCTTCTTGAGCATCGTGTAGAAGGTCGCGACGGCGTAGACCTCGCTGGGGGGCTGCCCGAGGGTCTCGGCGACCAGTTTCATCACGTCGTAGGACAGCCAGCCCCACTTGCGCTGGGCCATCCACAGCACGGGGAGCGTGGCCGACTTCCGCGTCGGGTACCGGGCGCAGATCTCCTCGATCCGTGCCTGTTCTTCATCGGTCCACGACACCGGGCCGTGGCCCTGGTCGGGGGGGCGAGGGAAAGCACCTGCCATGGAAACCTACCTGTCGAGCTCGCCGGCGATGACGTTGATGGAGCCGAGGGCGGCCACCAGGTCGGCCACCATCGAGCCGTTGATCATCGAGGGGAAGGCGGAGTAGTTCATGAAGCACGGCGGACGGATGCGCACCCGGTAGGGCTTGGGGCCGCCGTCGCTGATGATGTAGAAGCCCAGCTCGCCGTTGCTGCCCTCGGTCGCCGAGTAGTACTCGCCGGCCGGGACGTCGGTGCCGTGCATCACCAGCTTGAAGTGGTTGATCAGCCCTTCCATCGTGTTGTACACGAGGTCCTTGTGGGGGAGGGCGACCTTGGGGTCGTCGACCATGACCGGGCCGTCGGGGATGGAGTCGATGGCCTGCAGGATGATGCGGCGGGACTGCTCCATCTCGTCGAAGCGGAGCATGATGCGGTCGTAGGTGTCGCCGTTCTCCCGCGTGATCACCTCGAAATCGTACTGGTCGTAGCCCCAGTAGGGCTGGACCTTGCGCAGGTCGTAGGGGATGCCCGTCGCCCGGAGGCAGGGGCCGGTCATGCCGAAGTTCAGGGCGTCTTCCTGGCTGATGGGGCAGACGCCCTGGGTGCGGTCCAGGACGATGCGGTTGCGGGCGACGAGGCCGCGGACATCGGCCAGCATCGGTTCGAGCTGCTCCATCTCCTTGCGCAGCTTCTCCAGCCAGCCGTCGGGGGTGTCCAGGCTGACGCCCCCGATCCGCGGGTAGTTGACCATCATCCGGGCGCCGCAGAGCTCCTCGTACAGGTCGAGCATCCGCTCGCGGTAGCGGACGAGGTACCAGAAGTTGGTCAACCCGCCCAGGTCGACGAAGTTGGCGGCAGCACAGACGCAGTGGTCGGTGATCCGCCCCATCTCCGAGGTGATCACCCGGATCGCCTGGGCCCGGGGGGGCGCCTCGATGCCGAGCATCTGCTCGACGGCGTAGCACCAGGCGTTGCTGTTCTGGACCGGCCCCATGTAGTTGAGCCGCTCGGTGTAGGGGATGACGTGCTCGTAGAACACGCCCTCGCTCTGCTTCTCGAAGCCCCGGTGCAGGTACCCGATCTCGCAGGCGCTGCGGACGATGGTCTCGCCGTCCAGCTCGCACTGGATGCGCAGCGTGCCGTGGGTGACCGGGTGTGAGGGGCCGATGTTGACGACCAGCTTCTCGGTCGGGATCGGCGCCAGCTTGGAGCTCATGCAGCCTCCACTGGAAGGGTCGCCAGGCTCATGCCCAGTCGGGGTCGTCGGTCAGCAGGTTCTCGATGGGACGGGACAGCTTCTGCCGGCGATTGATCGGGTAGTCCTTGCGGAGCGGGTGCCCCACGAAGTCGTCGTGGTTGAGGATGCGGCGGAGATTGGGGTGGCCCGAGAACCGGATCCCGAACTGGTCGAAGACCTCGCGCTCCTGCCAGTTGGCGGTGCGCCAGCTCTTCCAGACCGACGGCACCTCCACCGAGTCGTCCTCCACCGCGACCTTGACCCGGAAGCGGTGGTTGTGGGCGAGGGAGTACATCTGGTAGGCGATCTCGAACCGCCACGCCCGGGGGACGGGGTGTTCGCTGTAGTCGACCCCGCCGATGTCCATCAGCATGTTGAAGTCGAGCTCGGGGGTGTCGCGCAGGTAGTGCAGGGCGTCGAGCAGGGAGTCGGGCCGCACCGTGACCCAGTGCTGGCCGCGGAATTCACCGGCGTCGACGACCCGGTCACCCAGGAACTCTTGCAGCATCTCGCTGATCCGGGCCTGTTCCATTGCGCTTCCGGTGTGGCGACGGGCCCGTGGGGGCCCGGAGAAGGACGGAGGGATTGCGACGGGGGAGAGCGGTCCGCGGAGGTCAGCGCCACTGGGCGGTGGACTCGCGGGTCACCTTCTCCTGGAGCTTGACCACGGCCCCGATGACGTTTTCGGGACGCGGAGGACAGCCCGCGACGTAGACATCGACCGGCACCAGCTCGTCGATGCCCTGCACGACGCTGTAGTTGTCGTAGAAGCCCCCGGAGCTGGCGCAGGCGCCCATGCTGATGACCCACTTGGGGTCGGGCATCTGGTCGTAGATCTGGCGCAGCACCGGGGCCATCTTCTGGGTGATCGTGCCCATGACGAGCAGCAGGTCGGCCTGCCGGGGCGAGAACCGGACCAGCTCGGCGCCGAACCGGCTGATGTCATAGCGGTTGCCGACGATCCCCATGAACTCGATGGCGCAGCAGGCGGTGCCGAAGGGCATCGGCCACAGGGAGTACTTGCGGCCCCAGTTCACCACGGCGTCCACCGTGGTGGTGATGTAGGGGGTCTCCGAACGGCTCTCTAGTCCCATTGAAAGGCTCCGCGCTTGAGGCAGTAGAACCAGCCGATGAACAGCACCCCGAGGAACACCGCCATCTCGCCGAGGACGAAGGTGCCGGGGAAGGAGTCCAGCAGCGTCGAGTACTGGGTGGCCCAGGGGTAGAGGAACACCGCTTCGAGGTCGAACAGCAGGAAGAGCACGGCCACCATGTAGAACTTCACGCTGAAGCGCTGGCGGGTGGTGCCGACGGGGGGCATGCCGCACTCGTAGACGGCCGTCTTGGTCTTCGTGGGGCGACGGGGACCGAAGTAGTAGCTCAACCCCACGAATACGAGGCTGAAGACGATCGCGATGAGGATCGCGAAGGCGACGGGGACGTAGGGGTTCATCGGCAGCTCGCGGATCTGGCGTGCGCGTGGGCGCTCGCCGCCGTGGGGGGCACCTGCTACCCTCCTAACGTGGGGGCGGCAAGCGCTACCGGCTGGCGGGTCACGAATCTGGAATCGCGTGAAATCAGGTGGTTACTGGAAACGCTGCCTGCGCTGTGCCGAAGGGGCGCGGGGGTGCGGTCCCGGGTCGGGGCGGGATCCCGCGGGCCGCGATAGCAGCCGGCCATGCGTATCCTCGGGCTCGACGAGGCCGGGCGCGGCAGCGTCATCGGCCCGCTGGTGGTCGGCGGTTTCCTGCTCTCGTGGGAC
>RFKJ01000643.1 GCA_003694325.1 Deltaproteobacteria bacterium | reverse complement strand
GCAGCGTCAGATGTGTATAAGAGACAGAAGTCGTCGGGCTCGTCGAAGTCGTCGGGCTCGTCGAGGTCGTCGGGCTCGTCGAGGTCGTCGGGCTCGTCGAAGTCGTCGGGCTCGTCTCAGGGAGGCGGGTCGAGGACCGGCGGCGCTTCTTCGAGCAGCGCCGCTTCCTCCTCGGGGTCCGGCGATGCCGACGCCGCGGCGGCCCTGTCCGGCCCCTTCCAGGTGCGGTTCCTGGTCGACGGGGAAGCCACGCTGCAGTGCGGCGACAGCCAGCAGGCCACGTTCGCGGCCACCGGGCGGATGAGCTTCCAGGGCATCACCACCTGCCGGGTGCTGATCGGCGATGCGGCGGGTGTCGTGCAGCTCACCCAGGAAGCGACCGTGCGGTGCAGCGTCTCGGGTGACCGGGTCACCTGCAGCTCGTCGTGATGGACACCCCTCCCTCGCCGGGGTTGTCGGGCGTCGCCGGGTCGGCTGCAGCGGCGCGCGACATCGCCATCGAGGCGGCCCGGGCCGCCGGGGCGCTCCTGGGGCGAGCCGCCGAGGCGGGGGGACCCGCCCGGATCGACCACAAGGGCAGCGTCGACCTCGTCACCGAGCTGGACGTCGCGGCCGAGGCGGCCATCGCCGAGGTGCTGGCCCGCCATACCCCCGACATCCCGATCCTCGCCGAGGAGGGGGGGGGCGCCGTCGAGGCGTCGACGCGGTGGATCGTCGATCCGCTGGACGGCACCACCAACTTCGTCCACGGGATCCCCCACTTCGCGGTGTCCATCGCGCTCCAGGAGGACGGGGAGCTGGTGGCGGGCGTCGTGCTCGACGTGATGCGGCGGGAATGCTGGGCGGCGGCCCGCGGTGGGGGGGCCACCTGCAACGGTCGGCCCGTGCGGGTCTCGGGCTGTCGAGCGCTGCAGCAGGCGGTGGTCGCGACCGGGTTCCCCTACGACCGCCAGCAGCGGGCGTGGGAGTACCTCCGGTTCGTGGAGGCGGTGATGCGGCGGGTCCAGGGCCTTCGGCGTTGCGGGGCGGCGGCGCTGGACCTCGCCTGGGTGGCGGGTGGGCGGCTCGACGGCTTCTGGGAGCCGGGACTGTCTCCCTGGGACATCGCCGCCGGGCTGCTGCTGGTCACCGAGGCCGGCGGGACGGTGAGCGGGGTGGACGGCTCGCCCATCGGGGTGTCGGCACCGTGGCTGCTGGCCACGAACGGTCATCTGCACCCGGCCATGGTCGAGACCCTGGCGCCGCTGCTAAGGTCACCCCTCGTTGCACCCCAGGAGAAGCAGGCATGAGCACCGGTCCGGACAGCAAGGGGTTGGCCGTCGGCATCGACCTCGGGACCTCCAATTCGGTCGTCGCGGTGGTCCGGGACGGCGAGCCGGTGGTGCTGGCCGACGCCCAGGGCAACCGCACCCAGCCGTCGGTGGTCGCCTATGGGTATGGAAACGCCTCGGTGGTCGGTCACCGCGCCAGGCAGCAGCTCACCTACGCCCCCGAGAACACGGTGTTCAGCGTCAAGCGGCTCATCGGCCGGCGCTATGGCTCCGAGGAGGTGGAGCGGATGCGGCGGATGGTCGCCTGGGGCATCACCGAGGGGCCCCACGGCGACGCCCGGGTGCGCGTCCAGGGCAAGGTCTACGCGGTGCCCGAGGTCAGTGCGCGGGTGCTTGCCCACATGAAGGCCATCGCCGAGGCGGCCACCGGCGAGCCGGTCACCGGGGCGGTGATCACCGTGCCGGCGTACTTCAACGACCAGCAGCGGCAGGCCACCCGGGACGCGGCGACCATCGCGGGGCTGGAGTGCCTGCGGATCATCAACGAGCCGACGGCGGCGGCCCTGGCCTACGGCTACGGCCGCGAGCAGCGCCAGCACATCGCCGTCTACGACCTGGGGGGTGGGACCTTCGACATGACCATCCTGCGGATGGAGCCGGGGGTCTACGAGGTACTCAGCACGGCGGGCGACACCTTCCTCGGGGGCGATGACTTCGACGACGCCATCGCCACCTGGCTGCGGCAGGTGGTGGAGCAGCAGCATGACGTCGACCTTTCCGACAACCACGCCGCGCGGACCAAGCTGCGGGATGCCGCGGAGCGCGCCAAGGTCGCCCTGTCCGGGCTGCCGGCGGTCGAGGTCCGGGTCCCCAACCTGGCTCGCGATCGCAGCGGCAAGGGGATCTCGGTCCACACCCGGCTCGACCGCAGCCAGGCGCTGAAGCTGGTGATGCCGCTCATCCAGCGGACCTTCGTGGTCGTCGACGACGCCATGTCCCAGGCAGGGCTGTCCACCGCCCAGATCGACGCGGTGCTGCTGGTCGGCGGGATGACCCGGTTCCCCCCGGTCCGAGAGGCCGTCGGCAAGTACTTCGGCCAGGAACCCGTCGGCTCCATCAACCCCGACGAGGTCGTCGCCGTGGGGGCGGCGCTGCAGGCCCACACCCTCACCCAGGGCTTCGATCCCGAGGCCGCCGTCCTGCTCGACGTCACGCCGCAGACCCTGGGGGTGGGCACCGTGGGAGGGTTCGTCGAGCCCCTCATCCCGCGGAACACGGCGATCCCCACCGACGCCAGCAAGATCTTCCACACCGCCCACGACAACCAGACCGAGGTCCGGATCCTGGTGTACCAGGGCGAGAGCCGCATGCAGGCCGACAACGAGCTGCTCGGGCACTTCGTGCTGGACGGGCTCCGGCCGGCACCTCGGGGCGAGGTGCGGATCCGGGTGACCTTCTCCATCGATGCCGACGGCATCGTCCACGCCTCGGCGGTGGACGAGGAGACCGGTCGCGCCCAGGAGATCACCATCGAGGCCAGCAGCGGCCTGACCCAGGAGGAGGTCCAGGAGATGCGGTTCGACGACCTGGGCTTCTGACGGGCCCTCCCTCCTCGGGCCGGTCCGCCATGGCGGCCGACGATTGGGGAGGAGGAGGCGACCCTGCGCGGGGGGGAGCGGTGAGGTAGCATCTCCCCGCAGGAGGCCACATGGACCGCACCCTGGCTGCGCGGGTCGAGATCGAGACCCTCCACGAGCTGCTGCCGGAGCTCGACTACTACGGCGTGCTGCGCCTGGACCGGGACGCCCCCCAGGACGACATCGGGCCGGCCTTCCGGGCCGAGAGCCGCCGCATGCACCCCGACCGCTACTCGGCGCTGGGGGACCCGGAGCTCCAGGAGAAGGTCAACGACATCTACCGGTTGATCCGGGAGGCGTACAACGCCCTCCAGGACCCGGTGAAGCGCTCGGCCTACGACGACGAACTGGCCCAGGGCAACAACCGGATGACCGCCGAGGGGGCCGCGCGGGCCGAGCGGCAGCGGGCCGCGGCCAACGACCCGGCGGAAGCGGCCACCGACGAGCGGGCGGCCAAGTACTGGAAGATGGGCCTCAAGGACTTCCACGAGAAGAACTACAAGGGCGCGGTGATGAACATCCAGTTCGCCCTGACCTACGAGCCCGACAACGAGGTCTTCAAGGAGTACCTCGGAAAGGCGAAGGAGGCCGCCGAGGCCAAGGCCAAGGAGAACTTCAACCCCTACAAGCTGCGCAT
>RFKJ01000642.1 GCA_003694325.1 Deltaproteobacteria bacterium | reverse complement strand
CTCCTGCTATCCGCGGCCGGAGCCGATGGCCGGCGGTTCGTGGTCGACCCGCCTCACGGGCGACGAGGCGCACGGGCGACGAGGCGCACGGGCGACGAGAGCCCGGCCGGGCATCCGGCCCCCGGTCAGCGACCCGCCCGCGGGGGTCGGTTGGCGCGCTCCTCCATGACCGCCGCCCAGGCGGACCGCAGCTCGGGCAGGATCCTCCGAATCGACTCCGCACCCACCAGGATCCCGGCTCCGGCCAGGCCGAAGGCCAGGACGACGAGGGAGTCGCGCAGCCCGGTCAGCAGGGTCAGCAACCCGAAGCCCACGCCGATGGCGAACCCGAGCTGGCCGGTCGACAGCGCCCGGCTCACGCGGGGAGGCTGGCCCCGGCTCGCCGGCCCGCGCCATTCGTCCTCGGGGGGATCGAGAAGCATCTCGTCGGGGCTGGGCAGCCCGGGCTCGAAGGGATCGTTGGGTCCCATGGGGTCCTCCTGGCGGGGTCAGCGGGGGCGTTCGTCGGCGTCGGCCCGACGGCCGTAGTCGAAGTCGATCTGCAGGGAATTCATCGCGACGCCGGTGTGCCGCAGCAGGTCGTCATGCAGGACGCGCCGCAGTTCGTCGGCGACCTTGGGGATCGACGAGGTCGCCCACAGGCCGACGCGCAACCGCACATCCCACCCGTCCGGGCCCATCGACACCATGGGCCGCGCGCTGCGCACTCCGTCGACGCGCCCCGCCAGCCACGCGACCAGGGCATGCAGGCTGCGGCTGGACAGGCGAACGGTGGTCGCGGGCAGGGCATGATCGTCGCCCTCGGGACCGGACAGCTCGATGCTGGCCGGCTGACGCGGTGCCGCCGGCGTCAACGACACCAACAGAACGAGGAGCCCGACCAGGGCCAGGCCCGACCCCGCCGCGATCCACCCGACGATCCCGCCGTCGGCCGGGTACAGGTCGACGCTGAGGCCGACCGCCCGGATCTCGACGCCCGGGACGTGTCCGAGGGCGGCCAGGACCAGCCAGGCACCCGCCGAGAGGAGCGCGCCACCCAGCGCGAGGACCAGGAGGGCGCGCAGGGGTCTTGCGATGCGACGGAACATGTCGGGATCCCGTGGTGAGCAGGTGGACGGGGGGCAGGACGACCCATGAGGACAGCCCTCGCCGGCGACGCGGGCACCCCGCACCGGACGGACGGAGGTACGGGGGAGCGCCGGTCCGACCCGGCTCTCGATGCGCCGGCGAGGGCCTTGCCGGGCGAGAGATTCAGCGGGTGACCACGAACAGACCGGCGACGTTCCACGAGGACGGAACCTCCCCGCCTCCGGTGTCGCCGACCCCGGTGTCACCGGCCCCGGAGTCGCCGGTGGTCGTCCCGGTGTCCCCCGCCCCCGCACCGGTGTCGCCGCCGGGGGTGCCGGTGTCGCCGCCGGGGGTGCCGGTGTCGCCGCCGGGGGTGCCGGTGTCGCCGCCAGGTGCCATCTTCGGCGTGTCGCCGACCAGGGCGGCGAACTCGCCCGACAGGGAGTCGCCGGCCAGGCCGCCGGTCCAGGGGATCTCGGCGTACATCTCCCCGCCCACCCAGGCGGTGATCGTCCCCTCGGCGTACGCGCCGGTCAGGGTGCCGACGATGCCGATCTCATCGAAGATCCCGGCTCCGCAAGCGCCGGTACCGGAGATGGACGGGGTCACCGACGTGTCGATGGACACCAGGAGGCTTCCCTCGCAGGAACCGGCGGTCGTACCGCTGATGGCGGCCTGGATGATGCCGACGTATTCGCCGTCCCACTCGTCGACGACGCCGTCGCAGTCGTTGTCCACGCCATCCGTCACCTCGGCGATGCCGGGGTTGACCAGCGGATCGGAGTCGTCACAGTCGCCCTGGGCCTCGCTGTACCCGTCGGCGTCATCGTCGCTCACCGCGGTGCCGTTGTCGACGATCCCGTCGCAGTCGTTGTCGGCCCCATCGACCACCTCCGGCGCCCCCGGGTAGGTGCCGCCATCGGCGTCGTCGCAGTCCCCGTCCACCTCGCTGTAGCCGTCGAAGTCGTCGTCGGTGGTGGTGTCCTCGTCGATGATGGCGTCGCAGTCGTCGTCGATGCCGTTGTACAGCTCGGGCGCACCGGGGTACACCGCGGCGTCATCGTCGTCGCAGTCTCCATCGTTCTCCGACCACCCGTCGCCGTCATCGTCCCAGGCGTCGGTGCCCTCGTCGATGAGGCCGTCGCAGTCGTCGTCGACCCCGTTCTCGATCTCGTCGGCACCCGGGTAGACGGCGGGATCGTCGTCGTTGCAGTCACCGTCGACATCGGAGACCAGGTCTCCGTCATCGTCGACCTCGTCGCTGCCCAGCACCACGATGGAGACCGTGTCCTCGCCGCTCCTTCCGTCCGGGTCCACCGCGGTCAGGGTCAGCAGGTGGGTGCCGGCGCTGAGCGTCGGCGAGCACTCCACGATCCCGGTCTTGCCCGGCGCCCGGGTGCAGAGGTCACCGTCGATGTCGGAGCTGACCGTCACCGCGACCAGGGCGAGCGGGTCCTTGGGGTCGGAGACCTGCGCCTGGACGAGAACCTCGTCGTAGATGGTGAACGAATCACCATCCACCGGCGTGATGACCGACACGGACGGGGTCGAGGTGTTGGGGTCTTCGAGGTAGGCGCAGCCATGCAGGGCCAGCGCGAGGGTGAGGAAGGAGGACATCGGCGTCTCCAGCGAAGAAGGGGGGTAGAATGGGCAGGAGCGGACCCCTGCAGGCGAACCGGGGTGTTCACTCGTCCAGGAGGACGACCAGCTCGATGCGACGGTTCAGGGCCCGCCCCTCCGGCGTGTCATTGCTCGCCACCGGACGGGTGTCGCCGAAGGAGGCGGCGCTGACGCTCTCCGGGGGGATCCCGTCGGCGATGAGCCGGTCGAGCACCGCGCGGGCCCGGGCGAAGCCGAGATCCCAGTTGGTGCGTCCCCCGCCGGCGATGGGCACGTTGTCGGTGTGGCCCTCCACCTGCAGGCGCAGTCCCGGGGCCGACTTCAGCACGTTGGCGATCGAGTCGATGGTCGCCTTTCCCGCCTCGCCCAGCGTCGCGCTGCCCGACGCGAACAGGACGTCGCCCGGGAGGTGGATCCGCGCCCGATCATCGGTGATGGTGACCTTCAGTCCGGCATCGATGATCGGCTGCAGCCGCGCCCGGATCCGCTCCTGCTTCGCGATGGTTCGAGCCTCCAGCTCACTGGCCCGGGCGGTGAGCTGCTCGGTACGAGCGGTCAATTCCTCGACGCTCGCCGCCAGCTCATCGAGGCGGGCCAGCTCGGCTGGGTCGACGGCGGCGCCGCTCTGCTCCGCCGCTTCGAGGCGAGCGGTCAGCTCGGCCACCTTGGCCTCCAGCGCCGCGCGCTGCTTCTCGGCCTCGGCGCGCTCCTGCTGCAGCGCTGCCTGCTCGGCCTCCTGCCGGGCAAGCAGTTCCTCCCACTGCCGCTGGTTCTCCTCGCGGATGCGGGCAGCTTCGGCCTCGAAGTCGATCGTGGGGGGCGGTGACTCGTTGCTCGCACCCTCCGACTGCTTCTGCCGCCAGAACTGCCACCAGCGGCGCTGTTCCCGGCGCTCCTTCTCCAGCTCCTCCAGGGCCTTCGCCTGCATCTCCGCCAGCGCGGCGAACCGGGCCTCCATGGCCGCCACGGCCTCCTCGCGCTCCTGCAGGTGGCGCAGGTTCTGGTCCTGGGCCTCGGCGTCGAGCGCCTGCTGACGCTGGGTCTGGGCGGCCTCGAGCGCCTGCAGCCGGGCCTGCAGCTCGGCGACCCGCGGGTCCTCTGTCCGGGTCCGGGTGTCGCCCGCCGCCGTCCGGTCGGCGCCCTTCGCAGCACCCTTCGCGCTGTCTCCCGCCGGCGATGCCGCGGCCGAAGCAGCGCCGCCGGTAGCCCCCGCGGGGGATGCGGGCGCGGTCCGGGAAGCGGCCTCCAAGGCCTCCAGGCGCTTCATGAGCGCGTCCCAGCGGGCCTGTTCCCGAGCCTCGCGCTCCTCCTCCGCCGCCTTCCGCGCCGCCTCCTCCTCGGCCGCGCGCTGCTGGGCCGCTTCGTCCTGGGCCTCGGCCTCGGCAGCATCCCGGGCTTCCTGCATCGCCTGGACGGCGGCGGCGAGCGCCCGCTGGCTGCCCATCAGCGCCTGGAGCTGTGCCTCGATCCGGCTCCGGGCCGCCGAATCCGACGCCTCGTCGCCCTGCGCCGGCATGCCGCCGGGGAGCAGCATGGCCCGCAGCTCGTCGATGCTCCGCTGCTTGTCCTGCAGGCGGGCCTCCATGATCTCGAGCATGTTCTGCTGCTCGAGGGCTCGCGCGATTCGGTCCAGCGACGAGGTGACCAGCAGGGCGTCCACGGTTGCCGGGGCCCGGTCGCCCGCCAGCGCCCGACGGACCTCCGCCCAGGCATCGTCCGGGGCCGTCGTCGCCCGGTCGGATGCGGCCTGGTCGAGCACCAGGCGGGCGGCCTCGACGGCGGCCTGCTCCTCGGAGGGCGCCGCGACCTCCTCCTCGGGCGCCGGAGCATAGGGCTCCTCGGGCACCTCGACATCGACCTCCTGGGCGACCTCATCCTCGGTGTCGGCGATCTCCTCCTCGGTGATCGCGACCGTTTCCGCCGCCGGCGCCGTGGCGGCCTCCTGCACCTCGTCGACCAGCCCTGCGGGGT
>RFKJ01000641.1 GCA_003694325.1 Deltaproteobacteria bacterium | reverse complement strand
TCGAACAGCTCGAGCTGGACCGCCGGGCCCACGCCCTCTGTGAAGCCATGCACATCCTCGCCCGCGCCGACCGCAACCAGCTCCGCGCCGACGGAGGTGATCGATGACCGTGACCGCCCACCACCTCGTGAGGAAGGAGCTGCCGCAGATCGACAACGTCGGCGTGGTCCTCTCCCGCCTCGCCCCGCCCCAGGCGCGCCGGGGCGACCGGACGGGGCAGGACGAACAGCTCGCCTTCCTCCGCGACAGGCTGGCGGCGGCCCGACCGGGGGCCTGGTACACCCGGGCGTTTCGGCGCTGGCAGCGGGCCACGCCGCCGACCGCCTGGCGGCGGGTGCTGCGGTTCAAGACCGATGGCCCGCTGACCGTCGGCATGGGCGAAGCCTCTCCGCTCGAGAACGGGCTCAGCCTGCACGCCACCTGTGGCACGCCGATCCTGCCCGGCTCGTCGCTCAAGGGCCTGTGCCGGTCCTGGTGCAGCCGGCACTTCGAAGACGGCCCCTGGGCGCCGGGCCGCGACGGCTTTCGAACGCTGTTCGGAACGGGGGGCGATGACGGGGAAGCCGGCGGCGTCGATTTCCTCGACGGCCTGCTGGAGCCGAACACCGGTGGCTTCCGCCTGGAGGTGCTGACCCCCCACCACGGCGCCTACTACCGGGAAGAGGGCGCTCCCAGGGGCTGGGAGAAGCTGGTTCCGGTGCACTTCCTGGCAGTGGAGGGCAGCTTCCGGGTGGTGCTGGAGGGGCCGCCGCAGTGGCTCGAACCGGCCGTGGAGATCCTGGTGGCGGCGCTGTCCCGGGAGGGGGTCGGCTCCAAGACCCGGGCCGGCCACGGGCGGCTGTCGCTGGTCGAAGAGGAGAAGCCGGCGGTCCCCGGACCCGGTGGCGGCCCTGGGGATGGCGGTGGTGCCTTCGCCCGGGTGCTGGCAGCCCACGAGAACGTCCAGCAGGTCCAGGACGCGGTGCGGGCCTGGGTGCTTCGGCAGCCGGTGGCGCTCGACGACGTGGCGGCGCTGCCCCGCGACGACGCCGCCACCTGCCGCGAGGTCGCGGCCTGGCTCGACACCAAGGCCAACCGCAAGCGCTGGAACAAGCAGCTCGAGAACGCCAAGAAGGCCGCGGCCGCCCAGGCGCAGCTCGACTTCGTGAACCAGTGGAGCACCGGGTCGTGAGCGACACCGGGGCCGGCGCGGTGAGTGACGCCGGTTGGATGTCCGCGCTGGCGGTGACCCGGGTGGATCTCTCGCTGGGCCTGCCGGCGGCGATGACGTCGCCGCCGTCGCCCTCTGTGGCCATTCGTGGAGCGCTGGGGGCGGCGCTGTGGGACATCGCCTGCGTCGATGACCGCCGCGACTGTTCGGCATGCCGGGCGCGGCGGGGCTGTCCCATCCCCGGGTGGTTCCATCCGGCGATCACCGGTGGGCACCAGGCCCGTCCCTTCGTTGTCGAGGTTGACACCGACGACCTCCGTTGGCAGGTCGGGCTCTGGTTTTTCGGAGTACCACCGGATCCCGGGCTGGTGGAGCAGGCACTGCGCCGCCTGGTCCGGCGTGGGGTGTGGCCCGACCACCTGCCGCTTCAGCTCGAGTCGGCGGTGGTTACCGGTGTGGACCGGCGCGATCTCCTGGCGGGAGAGCGGTGGCCCGCACCGGGCCGCCTGTCCGATTTCGTGTCGGTGCCCGCGTGGCCGGTGGGCATGGAACTGCGGCTTCGGTCGCCGACCTGGTTCACCGGCTGCCCGCGCCGCCAGCCGCCCGACGCCATCCGCTGCGTCAAGGCGGCCATCATGCGGCTGCGGTCCGTGGCGATGGCCCAGGGAGTGTCGCTTTCGCGGTGGTGGCCGGACGCGACGGCTCTGCGTGGCCAATGGGCGGACGCCCGTTTCCTGCGGTCCGAACGCCGTTCGGGTCGCACCGGCGAACGCATCGACCTGTCGGGCTGGGTGGGGACCCTGCACATCGGCCCGGACGTGGCCGCGTTCGCCGACCTGTTCGCGGCCATGGAGGTGTTGCACCTCGGCAAGAACACCAGCGCTGGCGCTGGCCGCCTGGAACTGCAGTGGCCTGAGAGCTGATCCGGTTGGAGGATATCGAGACCCGCCTCGCCGCGGGTCTCGGACAGCGGTTGCCGTGGGCGGGGCTGGCCTTCGCAGTGGGCTTCACCTGCGGCGGCGAAGCGCTGTCGCGGCTGATCGACGCCAACTGGGGGGTCGGCTCCCTGCTGGGCTTCGCCGCGCTGCAGAGCTTTGGGATGGGCATGGCGCTCACGCGCCCACTTCGGCGGCGGCCCCCGTACCATGTGTCGGTCACCTCCGAGAAGGCTGGACCGTGTCGGTGGCTGGTCGTGGCGGCCAGCGGCGGCGCGCCGGGGCAGGGGTCTCCGGCCGGCCGGGCCATCGGCTGGCAGCGTCAAGCCGGGCGCCTGGAGCGGGTGTTCGTGCTCTACACGGATAACGACAGAGGGCGTGGCTTCTACGAGAAGGTGCTGGCCGAGTCCATCCGGCACGGGCTCTCTCCCGACGTGATCGCGCCGGTGCGCCTGGACCCGCAGGCCCGCTGGGACCCGGATCTGGTCGTGCCGGCCCTCGATGACATCTACCGGGACGCCGCCGAGCAGGGGCGGGACCCCACCGACGTGCTCTTGGACTACACGGGCGGGAGCGTGTCCTTCACCGCGGCCATGACCCTGGTCGCGGCGCGGCCCGGATGCCGCCTTGCACAGATCCGGCCCGACCGCATGACCCCCAAGGGCCAGCCTGACCCGGACGCCGGCAGCACCCAGATGGAGGTCGAACGGGGTTGCGAGCTGCGGCGGCGCTGAGCCGGACCCACCAGGCGGTGGCGCGCGGGTGTTTCAGGTCCTGAAAACACTTCGTCGTGGACAGCGGGGCGGTGGCGGCTACTTCATGGGTGGTTGCCGGGCAGGTCACCTGCGATCCGCGGGTAGTCCCGCCACCGCACGAACCGGAAGTCCCCCGGGCCCCGGCCGCGATGGGTCGTGGCCGCGACGCAGCGTACCCCGCGTTTCTGGAGGAGCCGCACGATGGCCACCGTGGCGCACATCTCGCCCATGACCATGGCCGCGGCGATGTCGTGGGGCACCTGCGCCACGGTCTCTTGGGCGAGGGCCTCGATGGCGGCGTCGTCGGCGTCGGGGGGCACCGTGGGGAAGGGGATGTCGACGATGGACTCGATCGATTCATCGAGCGCGATCGCGGCCTGGATCTGTTCGGCGGGCCAGCGGTCGCTTGGGTGATTGGACAGGTTGAGGAACCGGGCGGGGCTGTCGCCGCGGTCCCCGCCCGGTTCGCTTTGTCCGGCTTCGATCGCCGCATCGAGCTCGTCGAGGCCCCGCTTGAGCATGTCGCGCAGCCGGTCGGGCCGGGCGGGGTTCTCCTTGAAGCCGGCGTGGAGGATGTCGTTGCGGGCCTGGAGCAGGGGCGATTGTCCATCCAGGCAGATCCGCTCGCGGCGGTCCCGGACGCCGCCATCGCCCGGGCGCCGGTCGGCCGGCGCGCAGCGGGCGCTGACCATGCCCTCGCGCAACACGGCCGCGGCATCGGGCAGCCGGTCCCACTCCAGGTACATGCCGGCGAGGTGGCGGAGTGCTCGGACGCCATCGGTGGACGTCGGGTCGGGCTCGGCCAGGGGCTCGATGCGCTCTGCGAGGTGCCGGAGGGCGCCGGCGAGGGGGGCCATCTCCTGGTTCAGGTCGCGGGCTGCCGCGTCCGCCGCTTCCACCAGCGCGGCGGCCGAGCCGCCGGGTCCGATGATGCCCCGCCCGCCCCGCGCGGGCGGCACCAGGCGG
>RFKJ01000640.1 GCA_003694325.1 Deltaproteobacteria bacterium | reverse complement strand
GGTGCGAGCCGCGAGCCGCTCCAGCGGGATCCACAGGTCGGGCTGCGGCGTCCGCCCGAGCCCCTGGCGACGCGCCCGGCGCCACCAGTGGCGGCACTCGACCTGCTGGTCGTCCTCGGCCGCCCAGAGGGCCTTGACCAGGGAGATCGCCAACCAGCCGTAGTGGCGGGGGTGGTCGCCGAGCAGGCGCTCGGCCCGGGCGATCTCGATGTGGGCGAGGCGGTCGGCGCCGCGGGCCAGGGCGATGAGGCCGAGCTGAACGCGACTGGTGGCGGCCTGGAGGTCCCAGCCGTGCTCGGTCGCCAGGCGGGCGGCGGTCCGCCAGGTCGCCTCGGCGGCGGCGACGTCACCGCGGTAGCGCTGGATCTCGCCGAGGTTCGTCAGGCAGGCCAGCAGCAGGTTGTCCGCGCCGAGGGTCGCGGCCAGGGCCCGGGCGGTGAGGAAGTGACGCTCGGCCTCCTGAAGGTTCCGGCGGCGGAGGTGCAGCAGGCCGCCGGCAAACGTCGCCTGGGCGATGTTCCGGGTGTCGCCGCTCTCCCGGGCCACCTGGCGCAGGCGCTCGACGGCGCGGTCGACCCCCCGCAGGCGCCCGGCGTGGATGCTGCTCTCCACCAGCCCGAACAGGGCGATGGCCTCCCGTCGCAGGTCGCCGCGGTTGGTTCGCAGCATCCGGGCGTACTGGTCGGCGGCCTCGTCGGGCCGCCCCTCCAGCCGCATGAGCACGCCCAGGCAGTGGGCGCCGTCCACCTGGCCGACCCGGTCCCGGGTGGCCTCGAAGGTCATCATCGCGTTGTCGAGGAGGCGGCGGGCGGCGATCAGGTCTCCCCGCTCCATGGCGACCCGGGCCTCCAGCACCCGCAGGTGGGCGGTGGTGTTGCGATCGATGTGGCCCAGCCGGCGCGTCTCCGCGAGGACCTCGTCGGCCTCCTCGGCCCGGTCGAGCTCGAGGAGGGCCTCGGCCACCCGTCGCCGGGCCAGGACCTGTCCGGTGAGGGAGCCGACCTCGTCGGCGGCCTGCGCGGCGAGGCGGGCGGCCTGCAGCGACAGGCTGAATCGCCCCTCCACGATGGCGTTCTGGGCGGCGGACAACAGCGGCCCGGTCGCGGCCTTGGCCGCCCCGGCGTACAGGCGGTGCGTGCCGAGGGGCAGGTTGACCTCGACCCCGGTGCGGTTGCCCAGCGCCTCCCAGGCGTCGGCGAGCCGCCGGTGGATCGACCGGACGTCGGGTCGCTCCGCCGCCTGGGCCAGCGCCAGCTCCCGGAGTCGCGGGTGTTCGAAGGCCACCCGCCAGCCCTGCTGGCGGACGATGCCGGTGGCGAGCAGGGCGTCGAGGCCCTCGGGGTGGATGGCGGCGACCACGCTGATCGGCGGCACCATCCCGGCCAGGGCGGACGCCGCCAGCGCCAGCGAGGCACCCTCGGGATCCTCGCAGGCCTCCAGCGCACCGGCCAACCGGCGCTCGCAGAGCGTGGTGAGGTCCGAGGTGATGGCGTCGTCGAGCGAGAGCCCCTCGCGCAGCGTGAAGTGCATGTCGACATCGCGGGTGAGCATTCCCCGCGCCGCCCAGTCGCGGAGCAGCAGCATGGCGAAGGAAGGGCTGCCGCCGCAGTGGGGCGCCACCTGGGCCGCCAGTGCGGGGGCGAGGTTGAGCCCCATGATCAGGAGCTGCTCCATCTCCGCCCGGTCGAGACGGGTACAGCGCACCTCCAGCGCCCCCCGGGCCACCAGCGACTTCACCTGGGCAGCGAGCTGCGGATCGTCCTCGAGGGCCTCGGTGGACACCGTCGCGAAGACCACCAGCGGCCGGCGGCCGACGCTCTCGGACAGGATGGCGTCGCAGATCGCCAACCCGTCCCCTTCGGCCGTGGCATGGTGCACGTCGTCGAGGACGAGGCAGGCGCCACCCCGCCAGGAGCGGGCGTCGAGGTGGCGGTAGAGGTAGGCGAGGCCCACCGCGGCGTTGACCGGCTCCTCGCCGTCGCTGCGGTAGCCGCACCACCGCGCCAGGACCCGGGCCTCGTTGGCGACGGCGGCGGGGCTGACCTGCTGATCGCGGGCCAGCCAGCGCTGGAGGCGGGCCTCGATGCGGCTGCGGGTGTCGTTCCAGGGGGCCAGCAGCTCGCGGACCGCGCCGCGGTAGCCGTCATCGACGGCCGGGGGGGTGTGGTAGCGCAGGTGCAGCGCCTCCATGTACCCACCCTCCTCCAGGGCCTGGACCACGGTCTCGACGACCCGGCTCTTGCCGGATCCCCGGGCGCCGACCACCAGCACGACCTGGGGGCGACCCGACAGCACCGTCTCCCGCGCCTTCTGCCACAGGAGTCGGCGGAGAGGCTCCCGGGCGATCATCGGCGGGTCGCGGAGGGCGAACAGTCCCAGGCTCGTCCGGCTGGCTCCCCCCGCCTCGCGGCGGGGAGGGGGTCGGAGGGGCATGCGGTCCGGCGGGACCCGGTTCCAGCGGGGGGCCATGCCCTTGGGCGCGGGTGCCGTCCGCCTGGGGACCACGATCGCCTCCTGGCCCTCGGGCAGGATGCTCTCCGAGAAGCTGGTCGTGCCGGGCCCCTGGGTATCCGGGGTGGCCCGCAGGCCGCCGGGATCGCCGGCGATGGGGAGGTCGTCGGCGAGGCCGCGG
>RFKJ01000639.1 GCA_003694325.1 Deltaproteobacteria bacterium | reverse complement strand
TGTTGAGCAGGTCCACGGCGCGCAGGTAGTAGTCCATGCCCCCGGTCCGCACCTGGCTGCCCGGGATCTCGGCGGTGTACAGGTCGCTGCCCGGCGCCGCCGACATGGTCAGCCGGGTCCAGTTGCTGCTGGTCTCCTGCTTGAAGTACAGCTCGACGACGAAGATGCCCGCCGGATCGGTGACCGTGGCCTCGATGGGCACGTTCTCGCCGTAGGGCTGGCTCTCGGTGATCTCGTCGTGTTCGATCTCGGGGCAGTCGAGGTCCACGCTCGGGCCGGTGTCGCCGGTATCCCCGCTGTCGGTCCCGGCCCCGGCGTCACCGCCGATCAGTTCGCTGCCATCGGTCTTGTCCCCACACCCGACCAGGGCGAGGACCAGTAGGGCTGCGGTCATGGGTCTCCTCCGACCGTCCGTGGTCGCACGCAGGGTACGCAGAAACACGGCCAACGACAAGCGGGTCGGCGCTCAGCCGACCACCCGACCCACGAGGTCGTGGTCGGCGGCCTGGGTGATGTCCACCTCGACGAACCGACCGGCGGCGACCGAAGCCGGCGGTCCATCGAGAAAGACGCAGCCATCGACCTCCGGCGCCTGGCCGCGGCTCCGGGCGGCGAGCACCTCGGGGTGCACGTCGCTCGGCCCGTCGACCAGCACGGTCATCCGCTGGCCCACGAAGCGCTGGAGTCTCTCCGCCGAGATGGCGGCCTGTCGCTCCATGAGCAGGCGCTGCCGCTCTCGCTTGACCGCATCGGGGACCTGCCCGGGGAGGGTCGCCGCCGGGGTCCCCTCCTCCGGCTGGTAGGTGAACACGCCCACCCGGTCGAAGCGCTGGGCCTCGACGAAGTCCATCAGCTCGGCGAAGTCGGCGTCGGTCTCGCCGGGGAAGCCCACGATGAAGGTGGTGCGCAAGGTGACGTCGGGGACGAACCGGCGCACCCGGTCGAGGATGCGCTCCTGCCCGGCACGGGTCACGCCCCGCCGCATGGCCTTGAGCATGGCGCCGCTGGCATGCTGGAGCGGGATGTCGAGGTAGGCGCAGACCTTCTCCTCCTCGGCCATCGCCCGCAGCAGGCTCTCCGGCAGGCCGATGGGGTAGGCATAGTGGAGGCGGATCCACTCGATCCCCTCCACCCGGCACAGCGCCCGCAACAGGCCACCCAGGTCGGAGCCGTCCCCGAGGTCCCGCCCGTAGGCGGTGCTGTCCTGGCTGACCAGGTTCAGCTCGACGACCCCCTGCTCGGCCAGGGACCGGGCCTCGGAGACGAGCGAGGGGATGGTCCGGCTGCGCAGCCGTCCCCGCAGCTTCGGGATGATGCAGAAGGCGCAGCGGTGATCGCAGCCCTCGCTGATCTTGAGGTAGGCGCTGTGCGGCCGCCACGAGCTGATGCGCGGGGCCAGCTCGTCGTGGATGTAGAGGGGGGTGTCGACGTAGCTGCGGGGCTCGGCGCCGTCGCGGGCCTTCAACACGGCGGCGATGCGGTGGTACTCCCCGGTGCCCAGGAAGTGGTCCACCTCGGGCAGCTCGTCCTCCAGGGCGCGGCCGAAGCGCTGGACCATGCACCCGGTGACCACCAGCTTCCGGCAGTGACCGGTGTCCTTGTAGCCGGCCATCTCGAGGACCGTGTCCACCGACTCCTCGGTGGCCGGGCCGATGAAGGAGCAGGTGTTGACCACGATGACGTCGGCGTCGGCCGGGTCGTCGACGAACTCGAAGCCGTCGGCCAGGAGCTGCCCGACCATGACCTCGCTGTCGACGCGGTTCTTGGGACAGCCCAGGCTGACCAGGTGCACACGCTCGGCCATCGTCTTCCTCGTCCGGCGGCGCGCCGGGGTGGAGCCCGCCGAGCCGGTCGGCGGGCGCGGCATCAGGGCCCGTCCGCGCGCACCACGGTGACGCCGTCGGGAACCTCGAAGTGGAACACCGACGGCGGCAGCTCCGGGTTGACCCGAAGGTTGCTGAAGGTCAGGACCGTCTCGTTGTCGAAGCTGTCGACCACCACCAGCTCCTGCAGGCGGTAGCCGTCGGTGCTGAGCTGGAGCTGCAGCTTCTTGAACCGGGCGTCCTGCTTGGGGGTGAGCGACAGCTTGACGCTGCCCTCGGGCGCGCCCGGGAGGAGCTGCACGTCGAACAGCTCGTCGAGGCTGTCGAGGTTGTCGAGGAGCTGATCGGTCCCGCCGTCTCCGCCGGACAGATCCTCGCTGATGAAGACCTGGTTGTCGGCCGGGGTGTAGACCCACATGGTCTTGCCGTCGGTGACGAACAGCTTCCGGTCGGGGACCTGGAATTCCCAGCGCATCTGGCGCGGACGGGCCAGCGTGACCACACCCTCCTGGGCCGGGCCGGCCCCCATCGCCGCCGAACGGACGACCTGGTGGAAGTCGGCTTGCAGGCTCTGGACGTCCTTGTAGGTGGACTCGACCCCCTCGATGACGTCCTGGACGGACAACGCGGCGGCGCTGTCGGGGGCCCCCGAGGCTCGGCCGGGGAGGGCCGCAACCGACAGGACGAGGGCCGCCCCGCACAGCGACGACGTCCACGGTGAGGGGAGGGACGGGAGGGCACGGTGGATGGACAAGGAGCCTCCTGCGACGCAGCAGCGTCGGATAGCGTCGTGACCGGGTGGCCGCAAGGCAGCCACCGACCGGTCCACCGACGAACCGCCGGGCCATCGATTCAATCGATCACCGGCGGTGACGCTGCATGGAAACCGCGAGCAGCCGATCAGCTTGCGTGGGACGCCACCAGGACTTCACGGGGCCGGGCCCCGTCCGCCGGCCCGACGACCCCCTCGCGCTCCATGACCTCCAGGATGCGGGCCGCGCGGTTGTAGCCGATGCGGAACTCCCGCTGGATCATCGACGCGCTGGCCTTGCCCTGGCGGCAGACGTAGGCGACCGCGAGATCGTAGAGCTCGTCGTACTCCTCCTCCCCCCCGGGCAGGTCGGCATCCTCCTCCGACGCCGTGATCTGGGCTTCGTAGGTAGGGCTGCCCTGGTCCCGCAGGAAGTCGGTCACCCGGCGCACCTCGTCGTCGCTGACGAAGGGCCCGTGCAGGCGCACCAGGGCACTGACCCCCGGCGGCAGGAACAGCATGTCGCCCCGACCCAGCAGGTTCTCGGCTCCGTTCTGGTCCAGGATGGTCCGGCCGTCCACCTTGGTCCGGACCTGGAAGGCGACCCGGCTGGGCATGTTGGCCTTGATGAGCCCGGTGATGACGTTCACCGAGGGCCGCTGGGTGGCCACGATCAGGTGGATGCCGGCGGCGCGGGCCTTCTGGGCCAGCCGGATGATGCTCTCCTCCACGTCCTTGGCCGCCACCATCATCAGGTCGGCCAGCTCGTCGATGACGATGACGATGTAGGGCATCTTCTGCGGCACCGGCGGCGTGCCGTCGGAGGGCGTGTCGGCCGGGGCGTAGCGCCAGGCCTTCTCGGTGGTCCAGTCCTCCAGCTCGTGTTCGACCTTCTTGTTGTAGCTGGCGATGTTGCGGACGCCCCAGCGGGACAGCGTCCGGTAGCGCTCGTCCATCTCGGTGCAGGCCCAGCGCAGGGCCGCGCTGGCCAGCTTGGGCTCGGTCACCACCGGGTGGAGCAGGTGGGGGATGTCCCGGTACAGCTCGAATTCCAACATCTTCGGGTCGATGAGGATGAGCTTCAGCTCGTCGGGGCTCCGGGTGAACAGCATCGTGAGGAGCATGGCGTTGACGCCCACGCTCTTGCCGGACCCGGTCGTACCGCCGACGAGGAGGTGCGGCATCTTCGCGAGGTCGGCGATGTAGGGCTTTCCCTCCACCGTCTTGCCCAGGGCCATCGGCAGGGCGCCCTTGTGCTTGCGGTACACCGGGCTCGCCAGCATGTCGCGGATCCACACCGTCTGGCGGGTCTTGTTGGGGATCTCGATCCCTACGACCCCCTTGCCGGGGATCGGCGCCACGATGCGGACCCGCAGCGCCTTGAGGGCCATCGCGATGTCGTCGGACAGGCCGCTGATCTTCGAGATCTTGATGCCCGGCGCCGGCACGTACTCGAATGTGGTGACCACCGGCCCGGGGCGAATGGCGACCACCTCGCCCTTGACGCCGAAGTCGCCGAGCTTGTTCTCCAGGGTCTGGGCCAGCCCCTGCAGCTCGATCTCGTCGAACCGGGCCACGTCCCGGGCGTGTTCATCGAGGAGCCCGAGGTGCGGCAGCTCGAAGGCGGCGGTGATCGGCTCGGCGAGCAGCTCGCTGCCTCCGCTCCCGCCCGACACGAGGTTGTCGGGATCGACCTCGACCCGGCGCCGGGTCGGCGCGACCGCCGCCATGGCCATCGGGCCGGCGACCCCTCCGGCTCCCCGGCCGGCCGGAGCGACGGCCGCGGCCTCGGGCGCATCCCGCGGGTCCACCGGCGGCGGCACCACCACGGCAGGGGTGGACGCCGGCGGGGTGGACGGGACGATGGACCGGCGGGCCACCCCGGTCGGATCCGGCGGCAGCGAGGAGACCGGGGGGGGAGCGGGCTGCAGCCCCGACGGTTCGGGACCCGCCGACAC
>RFKJ01000638.1 GCA_003694325.1 Deltaproteobacteria bacterium | reverse complement strand
GATGTACGCCCCCTCCGATGCCCTGACTCAGGCTCGGCTGATGCAGGGGCGCTCCTGGCCCGGGGCAGCGGGCGCCTGCCGCCCATCCTCGCGGTGCTGCCCTCCTACGACCGGGGACAGGCCCATTCCCACGCCGACCTCGTGCTGCCCACGGGCCTGGGCCATGCCCGGAACGCGGTGGTGGTGGCCAGCGCCGACGCCGTGGTCGCCATCGGCGGCGAGGCCGGGACCTTGTCGGAGATCGGGCTGGCCCGCAAGCTCGGTCGGCCGGTGGTGGCGCTGTCCGGTACCGGCGGGGTCTGCGACCGGATCCACGAGGTGCTGCCGGACGTCGATGTCGTCGATGGGCTGGACCAGCTCGACGAGTGGCTGGCCCTGGAGCTGCCCTGACCGTCAGCTCTCCCGGCGCCGCCACACGATCACCACCGTCGCCACCAGGAAGGCGACGGTGAAGGCCCCCAGGGCCCCCACCAGGACGGGCGGTTCCAGCCCGAGGTCGTCGGCACCCGCTCCCTTGTAGCCGTAGTCGTACAGGGCGCTGGTGAAGCTGCGGCTCTCCCACTTGCCGGGGACGTAGGTGGGGCGGGCGATCCGGTCCCCGACCTTGAGCATGGCCTCGAAGGCGTAGCGCAGCGGATCGGCCCACGACAGGGCGCGCGACAGGGGGCGCATGTCGCGCAGGTTCACCAGCAGGGCCGAGAAGCTGATCTGGGGGATGAGGAGCAACGGGAGGCTTCCGACGGCGGCCTCGCTCGACGAGAAGGTCGCCGAGACCCACAGCCCCAGGGCCATGCCGCACACCCCGACCAGGGCCGAGGTCCCGGCCAGGTGGGCCGGGTCGAAGCCGTAGCCGTCGAGGTCGAACCAGGCCCAGGTCGCCAACGACAGGGCGGCGCACTGCACGATGCTGAGCAGCCCGAGGACGGCGATCCGGCTGCCGACGTAGGGCAGCACCCCGACGCCGACCATGCGTTCCCGCCGCCACACCGCGCGGTCGGAGATCAGCTCGCGGACCGCGGCGGACATGCCGAACCACAGGCAGGACAGCGTCAACATGAAGATCATCTCGGAGGTCGGCGCCGGGAACACGGTCGCCATGACCGCGGCGAGGAAGGGCGGCTGCGCGCCGAGCACCCACAGCCCCGTGCGGTCCCGGGTCTTGACCCGCGCGTAGCGGCGGATCAGGGTGCCGAGCTGGCCGAGCGGCCCGCGACGTCGGGTGGAGGCGATGGCCACGCTGGAGCGCGCGCCGTCGGGCGCCGTCGCCAGGCAGCGCTGCCGGGAGTGGACCCGCCGTCGGCACTCGGGGCTGTCCCGCCACGCCTGGGCCCACACCTCGGGGGAGCGCTCGTCGAGCCGGTGGAAGATGGCGTCGGGGGTGGAGACCCCGAAGTAGCGGGCCGCGTCGGCCGGCGGACCGAACCACGCCAGGCGCCCGCCGGGGACCAGGACCATCAGGTGGTCGACCAGCCCCATGACCTGCGGGGTCAGGTCGTGGGTCACCAGGAACACGATGCGCCCCCGGTCGGCGAGCTGGCGCACCAGCCGCACGATCTCCTGGGCCGACCGGGGGTCGAGCCCCGACGTCGGCTCGTCCAGGAAGAGGATCGAGGTCGAGCGGGTCAGCAGCTCCTGTCCCAGGTTGACCCGCTTGCGCTGGCCACCGGAGATACCGCGTCGCACGGTGTCGCCGATGCGCGAGTCGCGGATGTGGGCGATGTCGAGTTCGTCGAGCACCCGGTCGACCGCGGCCTCCCAGTCCGGTCGGCGGGCATCGGCCGGCAGCCGAAGCTCGGCGCTGTAGCGCAGGGACTCGCCCACCCGCAGCTCGGGGTGGACGATGTCGTCCTGGGGCACGGTGCCCACCAGCGAGCGGTCCCGCTCCAGCACGGCGTGGAAGTCCTGTCCGTCGAAGGTGACGGTTCCCCGGTCCGCGGCGGCGATCCCGGTGATGGCGTTGAGCAGGGTGGTCTTGCCGGCACCCGAGGGGCCGACCACGGCGATCACCTCGCCGGAGACGACGCTGAAGCTGACGTCGTCGAGGAGAACCACCCGGCCGATGCGGCGTTCCAGGTTGTGGCAGGACAGGACCTGGCGGGCGGCGGGGGCCGCGATGGTCACGGACCGGCCGTCGGGCTGCAGGCGAAGGGTGTAGGGCCCCACCCCGAGGCTCGCCCCGACGAGCAGCGGTGCGGCCTCGACGGGCTGGCCGTTGACCAGCGTGGGGCGTCCGCTGCCGGCGTCCACGACCCGCCACCCGTCCGCGGTGCGCACCAGGTCGCAGTGGTGGGCGGCGACCCGGGGGTCGGCCAGAAAGAGGGCGCAGCTCGGGTCCCGACCGACGCTGAGCCGGTCCCCTTCCAGCTCGATGGGGGCGGCGTCCACGGGAAAGCGGGCGCGGAGCATGTCGAACAGCAGCAGCTCGTCCAGCCCCAGTTCGCCGGCGGCCTCGACGAGTCGCCGCAGGCCGGCCGTCTCGGGGTGCCCCCGCCGACTGGCGATGTCGACCAGGCACTCCAGCAGGTCGGCGGCCTGGTCCACGTCGTGGGACCGGGCCCAGTCGACCAGGGCGGCGCCGGGGGTGGCCTCCTCGCGGAGCCGGTGGGCGGCGGCCAGGCCGAAGCGGCTGGCGAAGCTGTCCAGCTCGTGGAGGTCCGTCACCGGGCGGTGTTCGGGTTCGGTGGCCAGCTCGATGGCCGCCCGGGCCTGGGACCGGCGCGCGCCGGTGAGGCGCTGCAGGGCGTCGACGAGGATCGCCCGATCCTGTGGTCGGGGGGTGGCGTCGCCCATCCCCCAGTGCAGCAGGTGGCGGGCCAGCTCTCCCAGCTCGTCGAGTGCTTCCGGAGCGGGCAGGGTACCCAGCGCGGCGAGGCGTTCGCGCAGGGGCCTCGCCAGCGGATCGCGCGTGCCGGCCACCTACTTGTAGGTCACCGCGGTCGAGATCGCCCCGGTTGCGGCTCCCCCGACCATCGACACGGCCTGGACGACGACGTAGTACCGGCCGGTGGCCGGCGGCGTGTAGTCGGTGTGGGGTTCGCGATCGACGCTGAGATCGCGGGCGACGACCCGACCCTCGCCGTCGTAGACGTAGAGCCCGACGTCGGCGACGGAGGTGTCGCCGCAGGCGATGAACCGGTACTGGATGCCGGCCTGCAGGGTCATGGCGTAGACATCCAGCGCACCGGCCTGCAGCGTCGAGGTCGTGCGGGTGCGCACCGACCAGCCCTCGGCCCGGGCCTGGTGGACCTTGGCCTGGATGCAGGTGCGGGCGTCGTCCTCGCCGGCGTGGGCCGGCGCGACGAGCAGGAGGGTGGCGAGCGTGAGCATGGCAGCGTCCCGGGGATCAGAGCAGGGCGAGCACGTTGTCGGTCCTGGCCTTGACATCCTTGGCGTCGTCGACCGTCAGCTCCGGTCGGGTGGCGAGTTCCTTGAGGTGGGTGAGCGTCTGCTCCAGGCGCCCGATCACCTCGGGGGGAGCCTTGTCGCTGCCCTCGGTCCGCACGTACTGCAGGAAGTAGTCGGCCACCTCGGGCTGGCGGAGCAGGCGGGTGGCCGCCGTGGCGTTGTCGGCCTGGACGATGGCCTCGGCGACCACGTTGACTCCGGCCAGCCAGGATCCGGCCTGGATGAGCGGCACCACCCGAGCCCCGGCCTCGTACTCGATCTCGGGGATGATCGCGCCGTGGATCTCGTCGAGCTCGGCGAGGAGGTCGTCCCGGGACAGGCTATCGCTGCTCAGTCGGCCCTTGATGTCGTCGATCGTGGCGTTGATGTCGGTGCCGGCGCCCAGCGCGGTCATGCCTGCCTTGATGTCGTCGAGGCGCTTGAGCAGCGTGGCGGTGTCGGCTTCCTTGACGGTCAACAAGGCGTAGGCCAGCACGACCCCGGTGCGGACGGCGACGACGTCGGGGTTGTCGCTTTCCATCCTGACGCTGCGATCCCCGACGAGCGCGCTGAGCCCCTGGGCGACGCCGGCCTCGGCCAACGCGTCCTGCATCTCGCTGGGTGACGGGACGAGGATCACGTCCTTGGCCTGGGCTTCCAGGGCGTCCTTGTCGAGGGCGGGCGGTTCGGGCGGCTGGGCCGCCGGCTGCGGGGCCTCCGCTGCGGCGGGACCACTCTGGGCGGGGGCGTCGGGGGTCTCGGTACCGCTGCAGGCGACCAGGGCCGCGGCAAGGGTCAACATGGAGGGGGAGAGTGGCCGCATGCTGGCTCCGGGTAGTGAAGCGGGGGGCCTGTGCCTGCGCGGGGAACCGATGCGGCACGCCCGTCCAGGCCATCGTCGGGACAACGATGGGCCTCTGCCCGGTGCCGTAATTCAATCGGTGGCACCTTGGGGCGGCCGGGGGGGCGTCGCCGCCGGGGGGTCGCCGCCCCGGCACCCGTGGACGACCAGGGCGACGCCGCCTTCGGCGGGCGGGGCCGCGCAATCCAGGCCGGCCCGGGTCGCCAGGTCGACGAGGTGGCGCGCCGAGCGACGCACCGTGGGCCAGCCCAGCAGGTGGTCGAAGATCGGCGCGTCATCGGAGGGGGCGAGGGCGGTGACGAGGGCGTGCCCACCCGGGGCCAGCCCGGTGGCGACGGCCCGGAGCAGGCGGATGGCGAGCCGGTCGGGGAGGTAGTCGAGCAGGCCCCAGACGATGACCATCTCCTGGACCCCGACGTCGGGGGTGTGTCGGCGCAGCAGCGCATCGGCCACCGGCAGCAGCACCGGCCGGACCCGGTCGGCGGGGAGCGGGTCGAGCCGACGCATCGCGGCGCGGAGCGATGCGCGATCGTTTTCGATGAGGGTCAGGCGGCAGCCGCGTTCGAGCAGCAGCGGCACGAGGTCGGACAGGTGGGGCCAGCGCGAGCCGTTGACCGCGACCACCCGGTGGCCGGAAGCCAGCAGGTCCCGGCAGGCGGTGAGGGTCTGCGCGCTGCGCCGGCGCAGGCCGACCGCCGTCGGCAGGTCGAGGAGCCAGCGGTCGAGGAGATCGCCCAGCTCTCCGTCGCCGCCGGCCTCGTCGCGGTGGAGATGCTCGACGGCCAGCGGGTCCTCGGAGGCACCCGATGCGCGATCCAGGGCGTACTCGGCGAGGTGCGACCGGATCAGGTAGGGATGCAGTTCCCGTCCCAGGGCGGCGCCCAGGGCCTGCCGGCGCGGGGCGCTGCGGCCCTGCCAGGCATCGAAGAACTCTCCCCGGAACCGGTCGAGGGCATGGCGGACCCGGCGCGTGGCGTCGGCGGGGTCGCGTCGAAAGTCCGGCTCGGATGCCATCAACACCTCCCGGAGGGGGTCGGCGAGGTGTCGGGCCGCTGCAGGTGTCGGCCGCGGGGTCGATGTCCGCCCCAGGGCCCCCTCGGTGGCCAGGCGGGAGATCTGCCGGCTGCGCTCGACGACCAGCTCGGCGAGCGTGCGGAACAGGCTGCGTCCGAGGCTGGGGTCCTCCTCGACGAGCCGTTGGAGCTGGGACCGGGACCACCACCGGCAGACGCAGTCCTCGGCCGCGCGCACGTCCGCCGTCCGGGTGGCCTCGGACAGGAAGGCCATCTCGCCGACGAGGTCTCCGGCGTGGATCCGGGCGAGGATGATCGCCGGCTCGCTGCGGGAGTCGATCGCCTCGAGGGTCCCGGTCTCCAGCAGGTAGACGTCACCGCCCGGCTCGCCGCGGTGGATCAGCACCTCGCCGCGCGACAGGTGGATGGTCCGCGACTCCTCCACCAGGCGGGCGCGGGCGCCGGGCTCCAGGCGTTCCAGGAAGTCCATGGGGGCAGCATGGCACAGGCCTCGTCGCCCACGGCCCGCCGACCGCTTCGCCCCTACGGCTCGACCGCGCCTCCCTCCTCGATCCAGCGGGTCCAGGAGCCGACGTAGTTGCGCACCTCGATGCCGAGGGCATCGAGCACCATGAAGGTGTGCCCGGCCCGCAGGCCGCGCCGGCAGTAGGTCACGACCCGGCTGTCGGCTCCGATCCCGACCCCTTCGAACAGCCGACGGAGGGATGCCTCGTCCTTCAGGGTCTCGTCGTCGTCCAGGGCCTCGCTCCACTCCAGCCACACCGCACCCGGGACGTGGCCGGCGGCGTACTCCTCGGCGCTGCGCACGTCGAGCAGCACCCCCGGCCACTGCGCGACGTCCTCGGTGTCGGCGTACACCGCATCCTGGAGGTCCAGCTCGAAGTAGGCCGGGGGCGGTTGGGGGGTGTCGGAGACCTCGCCCCCGCCGGCCACCCACGACAGCCAGCCGCCATCCAGCACCCGCACGTCGGGGTGACCCAGCCACCGCAGGACCCAGTAGACGTTGCCGTCGTCGCCGCTGCCATGCAGCCCGCTGCCGTAGACCACGACCGGTCGATCGGTGGAGACGCCGCGATCGGCCAGCAGCGCGGCGGCCTCCTCCGGCGGGAGGGCGCCCCAGTAGCCGGCGTCGTCACTGCCGGTCAGCTCCGTCCAGTCGACGTGGGCAGCGCCGGGGATGTGACCCTCGGCGAACTCGCCCCCGGCGCGGGCGTCCAGCGGCAGGGCGCCCTCGATGCCGGCGACGACCACCTCGCCCAGCGGTGCGGGATCGACACCCCGAACCCGGGGACCGCAGGCTGGCAGGAGCGCGGCGATGGCGAAGGCTCGGGGGGCGGTCATGGACGGCAGGATGCCACCCACCTCCCATCGTTGCGATCCCCGGGGGGGCACGCAGCACGGTAGGCTGCCCGCCGGCCCGCTTGGAGG
>RFKJ01000637.1 GCA_003694325.1 Deltaproteobacteria bacterium | reverse complement strand
CTCCCGCCCCTCCGGCGCCTCTCCCTCCCACCGCACCCCCACCTTGGTGGCGATCGTCACCCGGTGGATGTGGGAGCCCAGCGCGCGACGCAGCAGCGTGTCGGCCCGGCCCCGCCCGTACAGCGGCGCGGTGTCGAACCAGTCGATCCCCGACTCCACCGCCGCGCGGATGGTGGCGATGCTCTCGTCGTCGTCGGTCGGGCCCCAGTGCTCGCCGGCGATGGTCCAGCAGCCCATCCCCACCACGCTGAGATGGAGATCCGTGCCGGGCAGGGTGCGGGTCTTCACGGGGCCTCCGGGTCGGGGAGCGACAACCTGTGCCGGGGGATTGTGCGTCGAGGGGGCCGTGGCGTCCACGGGCGGCGGGCCGGCGTGCTAGGCCAGGGATGCTTCCCTGGAGGCTTTCATGGCCGAGGCCTACATCTACGACGCCGTGCGTACACCGCGAGGGCGCGGCAAGCAGAGCGGGGCGTTGCACGCCATCCGCCCCATCGACCTGCTGGCCGGGACGCTGACCGCGCTGCAGGCTCGCAACGACCTGCCGACCGCCGAGGTCGACGACGTGATCATGGGTTGCGTCACCGAGACGGGGGAGCAGGGCGCCTGCATCGCCCGGTTTGCGGCGCTCCAGGCGGGGTGGCACTTCGACGCGCCCGGGGTGACCCTCAACCGGTTCTGCGGGTCGGGGCTGGAGGCGATCAACACCGCGGCGGCGTGGATCATGTCGGGCATGCACGACCTCGTCGTCGCCGGTGGCGTGGAGAGCATGAGCCGGGTGCCCATGGGCAGCGACGGCGGCGCCATCTGGGACATGCGCACCCAGTTCACCGTCGGGTCGGTGCCCCAGGGCATCTCGGCCGATCTCATCGCGACCCGGCGCGGCATCTCCCGGCGTGACCTCGACCACTTCGCGGTGCAGAGCCAGGAGCGGTGCGCCGCCGCCCAGGATCGGGGGGCATTCGACCGCAGCCTCGTGCCGGTCGTCGACGAGGCGGGGCTCGTGGTGCTGGACCGCGACGAGCTTCCCCGGCGGGGTACGACCCTCGAGGCGCTGGCGGCGCTGCCCCCCAGCTTCGAGGTCATGGGACGCCAGTTCAAGCTCGATGCCCTGGTCCGGATGCGGTACCCCGAGGTCGACCGGATCGAGCACGTCCACCACGCCGGCAACAGCTCGGGGATCGTCGACGGCGCCGCCGCGGTGCTGCTGGGGAGCAAGGAGAAGGGCGAGGCCCTCGGGCTGCGGCCCCGCGCCCGGGTGCGGGCCATGGCGGTGTGCGGCGAGGAGCCGATCATCATGCTGACGGGGCCGGTCCCGGCGACCCGGCGGGCGCTGGCCCGGGCGGGCATGGAGATCGGCGACATCGACCTGTTCGAGGTCAACGAAGCATTCGCCGTGGTCCCGGTGTCCTACATGGACGAGCTTGGCGTCCCCCACGACAAGGTCAACGTCAACGGGGGCGCCATCGCCATGGGCCACCCCCTGGGCGCCACCGGCGCCATGTTGCTGGGCACCGTGCTCGACGAGCTGGAGGCCCGCGACCTGTCCACCGGCCTCGTGACCCTCTGCATCGGCGGGGGCATGGGCATCGCCACCATCATCGAACGGGTGTGATCATGGCTACCGACCCCTCGGCCCGGAACCCGGCAGATCGCAAGTCCACGGCGCTCGCTCCGGGCGAGGACGAACGCGGCCGGCTGGTCCTCGAAAACGACGTCTGCCGGGTGCACTTCGGCGACAGCATCGCCACCATCACCCTGCAGATGCCCGGGCGGGTCAACAAGCTCGACGCGGCGTTCGGGGTGGGGTTCGACGCGGCGCTGACCGCCGTCCTGGGAGACGAAACCGGAGCGGGGCGCCTGGACGGCCTGCAGGGGATCATCCTGCAGAGCGGTCACAAGGAGTTCTGCGCCGGGGCCGACCTGGACTTCGTCTACGAGTCGCGGGACCCCGAGGAGCTGTTCGCGGTGGTGCGACAGCTCCACGGGCTGTTCCGCAAGCTGGAGCTGGGCGGGGTGCCGGTGGTGGCCGCCATCGCCGGGTCGGCGCTGGGGGGCGGCTACGAGCTGGCCCTGGCCTGCCACCACCGCATCGTGGTGGCCGACCCGCAGATCCAGCTCGGGCTGCCCGAGGTCAACCTGGGGGTGATCCCGGGGGCTGGGGGAACCCAGCGCCTGCCGCGGATGATCGGCATCCAGTCGGCCCTGGAGCTCATCGCCCAGGGCAAGCTGGTGCGGGCTCCCAAGGCGGTCGCCCGCGGCCTCGCCGACGAATCCGTCGACAGCCCCGACGACCTGCGCGATGCCGCCGTCGCCTGGATCCGGGCCAATCCCGGCACCCGGCAGCCGTGGGACCGGGAGCGGTTCCCCATCCCGGGCGGGGGGCCGGACAGCGAGACGGGACGCAACATCCTCATGGCGGGGGCGGCGATGATCTACGACCGCACTGCCGGCGCATTCGATGCGCCCAAGACGGTGCTGGCCGTGGTCCAGGAGGGGTGTCGCCTGTGCTTCGACCGGGCGCTGGAGGTCGAGGCGCGGGCCTTTGCCCGGATCGCCACCAGCGACCAGGCCAAGGACATGATCCGGACCTTCTGGTACCACCGGCAGGCCGCCGAGCGGCACGTCGGGCTGCCGGCGCTGCCGGCGGGGGAGTCTGCCGGGATCCGCCGGGTGGCGGTCCTGGGGG